>CAYNSZ010000067.1:0-2575 GCA_964400075.1 uncultured Planctomycetia bacterium | reverse complement strand
CGATGATATTGCCGATGGGGGTGTCGGGGCCGACATCGCCATACATACCTCTATGAAACATCACCATCTCTCTATTCGCTGAAGCAAAGAATAAGACCCCGGCCGCGGTAAAGACTGCGGCAACGCCCAGATATTCCATGATCGACTGACCTTTTCTCATATTCATAATCATTGGTTTGAATCTTACCGCTGATGTTTTTGAGGGCTTAAATAAAAAGATAGCCGGGTTGTCCCATAAGCCCTCAAATCTTTGAGGCTTTCGACAACCCGGCTATCCTGATGAGAAGCCCACCCCCGCTCCTCAAAGAAACGGGAACGAGCAACACAAGACTGGTTTTTTCTTTAGGACCCGTGGCTTTGCGCTCCCTGGCACTTTTGATGCCAAGGATTGCCTTTTCGTTGCCTCCCTACGTACCATAAAAATATACCATAAGTCTTGCGTTTAAATCAAGCATAAAGTTTGAAGAATTAAAAATTTTGAAAACGTTTGCAATTTGAAAAATACCTTGATTTTATTGGATTTTTAGGCGATAAACGCCGTTTTTCCACCGTAACTGAAGCGGCTGGCATTAAATCGTTTTGCAATCTGTCGGGGAATCTGTGGCAGATGGATACGGACAGAATCCTTTCCCTGGCGCAGGAATCCTGCTTTTGCCTTCGGCTCCCAACCGCCGATAAGTTCTTTGAACACGACCGAAAGGATAAATCCCACCCGGGAAAAGTCCTGGGCAGAAGCAAGGATGAGCCGGGAAGGAATCATCTTGGCGATATCCGCAGCGCCAGCGGCAGAAAGGTACGCTTTCTCCAAAACTTCCATATCCCTGAAAAAATCCTCATTGACGGAACGCCAGGCACAGCCATAGCGCTTTGCCAGCGCAAGCTGCTGGCTTGCCGCGGCCTGAAACGTTGAAAGCACCCCCCACTCGAATGCGCCAGAAGTTTTTTCTTTGAGCAAAACCGCGTGCAAAAATAATTCCTCTTTAACCTTAAAATGTTCGAATTTCATCTGGGCGCATGCCGCGTAGGACTCGGATAGCCCTTCCTGAGAAATCCGGGAAAGCCTCCTCTGACGGCTGAGAACGACCATGCCTTTATTGATAACCCGGGGGCTGTACCCAAACACAAGAGCCATTTTTGGCTTGGCCAGACCTTGAGTCATGAGGCTCTTACCGTCTCTATCCAAGACCGAAACTTTTTCCAGGCCGCTCAGCATCCCTTGGACAAAGCGGAAGGTCAAAAGAGAAAGGTAGCCAAAGCTTTTGGTATAACCGATCATACAGACACCCTCATTAACCATGAGCGCAAGCCGCTGCAGCACTCCCCGCAAGGGAGAAGAAAAATACTCTTGCCGGCACGGCCCGTCCCAGAAAGTGGCGAATCGGGCATCGGTATACCCCTGTGTGCCATTCTTAAAGTAGAATTTTATAGTTGCCGCGGGCTGTAAACTGACTTTGACCGGCTGCAAATTCACCGCCGGCCGGTAGCGGACAAGTTGAGTCTGAAAATAGTCAAAAGATTTTTTGGGAACACTCGCAAGCCCTGCTAAGCGCACAAAAGCCTCAAGTGACGAGGCGTTCTGAAGCTGCGCACCCGCATAAGATGCGTAGGTAGCCAAAAGTATAAATTGACCGAGTTTCTCCCGGGAAAGCCGCGGAAAATATACTTTGATCTGGTCGATTATCTCCTCCAGCACTCCCAGCTGGGAATCAAGACAGCCAAGTAAAACCAGGCCGCATTCTCGGTTACCGGCTACCTGGTAGCTAATCCTTGCTTTTTTCCTACCCTTGGGCTGGGTAAGACCTTTTTGCTTTACTATGGCGTGAAGGGCGCTTTTTGAGACTTTTATTCCGTGCTGTTGGCGAATTCGCGCGGCGATAGCCCTTACTCCCAGAAGCGGGGTTTTTTTATACTCACGCAGGATGAGACTGTGGATAGAGGATTTGAGTTTTGGCCGGGGCATATGTAGGTCATTATATCAGAATCAACCGAGGCAGGAAAGCTTCAAGCAACGCCAGGGGTGTAGCTTACCAAGCATGAGGCGCCTGTGAAGACATTGAAGATAAAAACATCTCTTGCCCCCCTATCACCTAACCCCCAATCCCCAAACCCTAACCCCCATCCCCTAACCCCAATCCCCATACCCTTCCCCTAAAAATAAGACAGGGGGCTCTTCGCCCCCTTGGTTTGGTATTACCGACAAACCCTCTTTTGTATTCAAATATACCATAGGTAATAATCAGGTTTCAAGGAGTAAAGTTCATTTATAGAAAACGTTTGCAATTATGGATGAAGATGCTGGGATAGGCGATGCTCGATACCGGATAGGCGTTGTGTGGAGTATAATCTCAAACGGCAGGGGTGCCGGAACAGGAAGGGTTGTGGGCGATGGAATGAAACTCCTCATACTCCCCGTGGCAAAGCCACGGGGTATTCCCTACCTGCTGTGTAGTTCTTCAGGATTTTCCGCTTAAGGCGGACCCGCCTAATAAGATTAAGGTGGCGGGGGTAACGGTTAGGGTAACGAGGCCCGTTCTTTAAAATTCCAAATTACAAATCCCAAATTCCAAACAAATTC
>CAYNSZ010000066.1:415-7245 GCA_964400075.1 uncultured Planctomycetia bacterium | reverse complement strand
ATACTATGGGCCATTTCATTTCACTGCAATACTTTTCCTCAAAGGAAATCAGGGATTTAATCAGCCTGGCTTCCCGCGTCAAGCGCGAACCCCAGAATTTTGCCAATAAACTCTCCCGTAAATATGTGGGGCTGTTGTTTGAGAAGCCGTCGCTGCGGACTAAAACCGCCTTCTATGTCGGAGCTTTACAGCTGGGGGCTCAGGTGATTTACTACTCTCCTCAGGAGATCCGGCTGGGGGAGCGGGAGACGGTCGGCGATGCCAGCCGGACTCTTTCCTCGTTTCTCGACGCGGTGGTACTGCGGACGTTTTCCCACGAGACGGTTCTTGAACTCGCCCGGTTTTCCTCTATTCCGGTCATCAACGGTTTAAGCGATTTCCTTCACCCTTCCCAGGTGCTGGCTGATATGCTTACTATTTCAGAGTTCAAGGGTGATATCAAGAAAGTTAAGGTCGCCTACATCGGCGACGGCAATAACGTATGCCATTGTCTGATGTATGGCCTTTCCATCCTGGGAGGTAACCTTACGGTCGCGACACCCGCCAGACATGCCCCTTCTCCGGAGGTGACGCGGCAAGCCAGGAGTTTCTGCGCGGTGTCGGGCGGCAGCATTACCAGTGTAACGAGAGCGGCGCAGGCGGCCCGTGACGCCGACGTTCTCTATACCGATGTCTGGACGTCCATGGGCAGCGAGGCCCAAAAAGGGAAGCGAAAAAAAGCATTCAAAAATTATCAAATCAATGATACAATCGTCTCCCAGGCGAGGAAAGACTGTATAGTGATGCATTGTCTTCCGGCTCACCGGGGAGAAGAGATCACTGATTCGGTTATAGACGGGAAACACTCCGTGGTATTCCATCAGGCTGAAAACCGCCTCCATGCAGCGAAAGCGATATTGCTGTCCGTATTTGACACCTCGAGCCGGGATAATTTCTAAGGCCGAGCGGTACGGGCAGGCGAAAGCCGCCAGAGCTAATGAAATGAAAAAAGTAGTGCTTGCCTATTCCGGTGGACTGGATACCTCCTGCTGCATTGCCTGGTTACAGGAGCAGGGCTACCAGGTGGTCTGCTTCTCGGCGAATTTAGGCAGTGAGTTTTCTCCGGAGAGCCTGAGAGTGAAAGCCCGGCAGTCAGGAGTTTCCAAAATATACATCCAGGATTTGCGCGAGGAATTTGCGCAAGCGTATATCTTGCCGTCGTTACAGGCAGGAGCGGTTTACCAGGGCAAATATCTTTTGAGTACCGCTTTGGGCCGGCCGCTCATCGCCAAGCACTTGGTGGAGATCGCCCGCAAGGAACGCGCCTCCTTTGTGGCTCATGGCTGCAGCGCCAAAGGAAACGACCAGGTGCGTATCGAGGCCGGCGTCAAAACCCTGCCTCCGGGCCTTGCCATTATCGCGCCGCTGCGGCTGTGGCATCTGGGCTCGCGGGACCAAGAGATCGAATACGCCAAAGAGAAAAAAATGCCCATTCAGGCCACGAAGGAGAAGATTTTCAGCATCGATAAAAATATCTGGGGCGTGAGCATCGAGGCGGGAGTACTTGAGGATTTGAATACCGAGCCTCCGGAAGCGGCGTTTATCCTGACCCGGCCGCTTACTAAAACCCCCCAGAAGCCTTGCCGCGTCAGCATCGGTTTTGAGCGGGGCAGGCCCGTAGCGCTTAACGGCAAAAACATGGGTCTTTTGAGCTTGATAGAGAAACTTAATGACCTGGGCGGCGCACACGGGATAGGCCGTACGGATTTAATTGAGGACAGGACCGTCGGTATAAAATCCCGTGAAGTGTACGAGGCGCCCGCTGCCTGGATTTTACATACCGCTCACAAAGAGCTTGAGGCGCTGGTCCTGGATGGTCAGACGCGTATGTACAAGGAAATAATCGCTCTAGCGTACGCCCAGCTTGTCTATCAGGGGTTGTGGTTTTCGCAGCTAAAGAGCGCGTTCGACGCTTTTGTCCGGGCGACGCAGGCCAAGGTATCCGGCACCATTACCCTGAAGCTTCATAAAGCTGCTATCCGCGTTACCGGACGTGCGTCGGCGCATTCGTTATATAAAAAAGCCCTGGCTACTTACGGCAAGAAAGACGCCTTTAACCGCAGCTGGGCGGAGGGATTTATTAATATTTGGAGCATGCCCTATCGGGCGCAGAGCGGGATACGATGATTTTTAAGTCGTTGGCTTCCGCCGGAGAATAAGCGAGGAATTATGGATAGTAAACTATGGGGCGGCCGCTTTCATAAAAAAATTGACCGGGATTTTTATAATTTTCAGAAATCCATCCAGTATGATTACCGGCTGGTCGAGTACGATATCTATCATTCCCTTATCCATGTGGGGGCGCTCAAGGAAGCGGGGATTTTAAAGACTGGCGAGGCGAAAAAGCTTACGCAAGCCCTTAAGGCAATCGCCCAGGAGGTCCGCGAAGGCACTTTCAGGGCCAATCTCTCCGCGGAAGATATCCATACCGATATCCATAACCGTGTCGCGAAAAAAGTCGGTGTGCTTGCCCGCAAGCTCCATACCTTGCGTTCCCGCAATGACCAGGTCGTATTTGATGAAAAGTGGTATTGCTATACCCAGGGGGTTTACCTTCTTGGTGAACTGAACATCCTGCTGACTGCCTTAAACCATTTTGGTACCAGGTATAATGGGATTTACCTTCCCGGCTACACCCATACCCAGCGGGCTCAGGTGGTTTCTTTTGTCAGCTATACCGGCGCTTTCTTTTGCATGTTCGAGCGCGATTTTGAACGCCTGGATAATTTCGTCAAGCGTTGTTCCGCGTATATTGGCTCCGGAGCCCTGGCCGGCAGCGCTATCCCTCAGGCAGCGTACTCTGAGGCGCTCAAGAAATTCCTGGAAGACACAAAACACCAGATTAAGGGCGGCCGTTCCGAAACAGTTAAGAATCCGCTGGATAATGTCGCCAGCCGCGACTTTGTGATCGAGTATTTAAGCATCCTTTCGATGCTGCAGATGCATCTCTCGCGCATGGCCGAGGATTTTATCTTATACGCCACCAAAGAGTACGGTTTTTTTGATTTGCCTGAGGAGTTTTGTACCGGTTCAAGCCTGATGCCGCACAAGAAAAATCCCGATTTCCTGGAGCTGGTACGGGGCAGTACCGGCGGCATTTACGGGCATCTCCTCTCGGTATTGACCACCATGAAAGGCTTGCCCCTTACCTATAACCGGGATATGCAGCTCGATAAGGAGCCGCTGTTTTCCGCTACCGAAGCTATCAAGCAGGAGCTTTCGATTATGCCCCGGCTCATTGCCGCTATACGCCTGAATGAAGGCCGTATCCGCCAGGCGCTTGAGGATGAAGAGCTCTATGCCACTGAGCTTGTGGAATTCCTGGTTTTGGAAGGAGTCGCCTTTGCCGAAGCCCACACGGTTATCGGCCGCCTCATGCGTTACGCCGTGGATATTTCCGCCAGGGTCAAGGATATGCCGGATAAAGCGCTCAGGAAATTTCATCCCAAGCTTACCCATAAGGATGTCAGGCGGATCATGAACCCGGAATACGCCGTATCTTCCAAGCGGTCTTTCGTCAAAGCGTTCCAGGCTCAAAACCCCAAACCCCCTGCGGCCAGATAATACGTTTCCATGCACTACTTCCACTTTAAGGGAAACACATTGTACTGTGAAAACGCCAGGGTTTCTGATATTGCCCGCAGGTTCGGGACGCCCCTGTATGTCTACAGCCAGCGGACCATGGTTGAACATTTCAGAAAACTTGCCCGGGCGTTCAGGGAGCTTTCGCCGCTTATCTGTTATTCGGTAAAAGCGAACTCCAATCTCAGCATCTTGCGGCTTTTACTTGCCGAAGGCGCGGGCCTGGACATCGTTTCGGGCGGCGAGCTTTACCGCGCGCAAAAGGTCTCCTGTCCCGGTGAAAAAATAGTCTATGCCTCGGTGGGTAAGACCGAAACGGAGATCAAAGAGGCTATTGGCTACGGCATTCTCATGTTTAACGTGGAGTCACGTCCTGAGCTTGCCAGGATTAACGCAGTCGCCGGCGCTCTCGGCAGAAAAGCCAGTGTAGCGCTGCGGTTTAATCCTGATGTGGCCGCGGGGACTCACGCCTACATTACCACCGGTACCAAAGAAAATAAATTCGGCATGGATGCAAGGACCTGCAGTGAAATTTTTCTCAACCGGCGCCAATACCCTTCGGTGGATTTGGCGGGCATCCATATGCATATCGGTTCGCAGATTACCGCTGCCGCGCCGTTCCTTAAGGCCATACGGCAGGCCAGGCGCCTCCTGAAAGAACTCAAGCAGCAGGGGGTAAAGCTGCGTTATTTGAATATCGGCGGCGGCCTTGGCATCGTATATGATAAAGAGACGCCCCAGACGGCTGATGTCTTTGCCGGCAAGGTCGCGCCGCTTTTGAAAGGCTTGCCGCTTAAGATTATCCTCGAGCCCGGCCGTTTCATCGTCGGCAACGCCGGGATTCTGGTCAGCCGTGTCGTCTATGTGAAAGAAGGCTTTCGCAGGAAGTTCGTTATTGTCGACGCCGCCATGAATGACTTATTGCGACCGTCGCTGTACGGGGCGTATCACGCCATTGAACCGGTCATCAAAACCGTACGGCCTAAACCGAAAACCGCGCCTCTGGCTGATGTCGTGGGGCCGATTTGCGAGAGCTCTGATTTTCTGGGAAAGGATAGAGCCCTTGATGTTTCGGCCGATGATTTACTTGCTGTTTTTGGCTGCGGCGCCTATGGATTTTCCATGAGTTCAAATTATAATTCCCGGCTGGCCGCGGCAGAAGTGCTGGTCAACGGCTCTAAAACCACGCTCATCCGCAGGCGCCAGGCCTATGCGGATTTGATACAAACCGAACGTACCGGCGCAAACTAACGAAATGACTTATGAAAGCGACCCTCTTTTATAAACTCCAGGCTTCCGGCAATGATTTCATATTGCTAGACAGAAGACAGAAGTCAGAAGACAGAAGTCAGAGCTACCGCGAGTTCGCACGCACGCATTGCCGGCGTAAACTGGGAATCGGCGCTGACGGAGTGCTGGTGATAGAGCGCTCGAAACGGGCCCATTTTAAAATGCGTATCTTCAACGCCGACGGTTCAGAAGCCGAGATGTGCGGCAACGGCGCCCGTTGCGTCGCGGTCTGGGCCCGGATGAACTTGAAGCATATGCAAGAGCCGGTCATCCGGTTTGAAACTGTTGCCGGTATCATTGAAGCCAATGTCCCCAACTCCCGCATGCCCAGGATAAGGGCTACAGACCCCGGAGAGTTCGCTTTCAACGTGCCTCTTGAGATGGGGGGCAGGACCATACACGTGGATTGCGTTAATACCGGCGTGCCTCACGCGGTAATTTTTGTCCAGGGCCTTGAGGATATCGATGTCGAGGGAATCGGCAGGGCAATACGTTCTCATGAGCGATTTGCGCCCCAGGGAACCAATGTTAATTTTGTGGAGGTGATTAACCGCAACAGCTTGAAAGTCCGTACCTACGAGCGCGGAGTTGAGGCCGAGACGCTCGCCTGCGGTACCGGCGCGATTGCCGCCGCGGTCATCGCCGGCTTTAAGCTCAAAGCTGGCGGTACGCCCAAGACCATGCGCTACTCTGTTGTACCCAGCGGCGGCCAAATGCTGAAGGTCTATTTTCGCCGTCAAGCCAATACTGTTGGTGATGTCTGGCTTGAAGGCCCGGCAACCCTGGTCTATACCGGAAAGATCCTATAGCAGCAAACAAATACTATGGCGTTATTGATTATCGCGGGGATATTGGTAGCAATAGCAGTTATTGCTATAGTTGTAGCCTCGGGAAAAAGCAAAAGCGATAGCAATTTTTTGCTTCTGGAGCAGGTAGCCCGCAAATGGAACGGAGCCATAGACGCTGAAGACAGCGGCGTATTTTTTGAATTCAGCTACGGGCACGATAAAGTCAAGGTTTCATACTGCCTGCCTAAAGATTCCCAGGGACGCTATAACAAGGCTGCGGGTGCGCTGTACTGCGCGGCTGAAGTCACACTCAGCCATGCTGCCCGAGTCCCGGCGTTTGCTGTATGCGTTAAAGATGAAACCTTTGCCCAGTCTCAGGGAATCGATGTGGCGGCCGCGGTGTTCATGGAGGATATCGGGTTTCGTCAGAAATTTATCGTCATATGCCCTGAGGCTGATTTTGCCCTTAAGCTTCTGGCACCAAAGATTAAAAAAGCCCTGTTGCTCACTGAGTTAAAAAGAGCCCTGGTGCGTTTCAACCAGGAGAAACTAATAGTGCAATTTCACGTCCCGGCCAGAACCGAGTCCGAATACGATAAATTGATTGATTTGGCGCTGGCCGTACGCGACCAGATACGGGAAATGGGAGCGTGAGAACCCGCGGCAGGGTATTTATTGGTAAGCGGGACATTCCCTCTGGCGGTGGAATACAATATTAGTTAATTAATACCGCCTCGCCTGTGGCTTCGGTGAGGGAATAGCGTAGTAAGGCACTGATAGGGTAGTATAGTAACACATTAGTATATCCGCCTCGCTATATACCGTGTAAATTATCACGATTAGGTGCACGCAGGATAATTTACACGAGCTCGGCGGATATCAATTCGACCTGGCATTTTTCCTGCGCCTCCGGCTTGGAAAAATGTCGGTCTCATTGAGGAGGTTCAAATGTTAGCAGGAAGTATAGTTGCGCTGGTAACGCCGTTTCGGGGAGATGGTTCTATCGATGAAGAAAAAATGGAATCCCTCATCGAGTGGCATATCCAGCATGGGACCGACGCTATCCTGGTGTGCGGGACTACCGGCGAAAGCGCCACCGGGTCGTCATAATCTTGTTCACCCTCGGTGACT
>CAYNSZ010000066.1:0-405 GCA_964400075.1 uncultured Planctomycetia bacterium | reverse complement strand
CCCTGAGCAAAAAAAAATAATCGAGCAGACGGTAAAGACCGTCAATAGGCGCCTGCCGGTGGTGGCCGGCTGCGGTTCGAACGCCACCCAGGAAGCCCTGGAACTGGCTGAGCACGCGAAAAAAGTAGGAGCGGATTACGCCCTGGTCATTACCCCCTATTACAACAAGCCCACCCAGGAGGGTTTATACCGGCATTTTCAAGCTATATCCGATAGGGTCGACATTCCGGTCATCATTTATAATGTTCCTTCCCGGACCGGCTGTAATATTTTGCCGGAGACCGTGGCCCGCATCTATAAAGAATGCCGCAACGTTATCGGAGTCAAGGAGGCCAGCGGCTCGCTCGATCCGATCACCAATATCATGGCGCTGGTGGATAAGGATTTCATCCTTTTTTCAGGAAG
>CAYNSZ010000065.1:6517-7310 GCA_964400075.1 uncultured Planctomycetia bacterium | reverse complement strand
AGGCGTGAATGAACCATGAAAAAGCGGCGTGAACAATATTAAGGCAGTGAGGAGCATTTCGCAGCTGAGCGAAACAATGTTTTTTGGGGAATCAACGGTCATTTTGAAGAATAATACTGGTGGTAGTAATAGGCGCGGTCAGAGTCGCTGTGGGAAGAATTCAAAATAGTTCCGGTTATCTTAAGATGCGCGCTCAAGACTCTTTTTGCCTCGATAACCAGCTTAAGTGGCGTCGCCCCTGCTTTGATGGCCAGGACTAATCCCTCGGCTTTTTTCCCTAAAATCAGGGCATCGGCTAAACCTAAGAGCGGCGGCGCATCGATGATAACTCTTCTAAATTTTTGCACCAATTCTTCCAGCACTTGCTTGGTTCTGACTGAATCCAAGAGCTCTGCTGGATTCGGCACCAAAGGACCGCAGGGTAAAAGGTAAAGATTCTCAAAAGAAGTCTGTTGCATGGCTTCCTCTAAAGAAGCTAACCCAATTAAAACACTGCCAAAGCCCTTTTGATTGCTGCAGTCAAATATGGTATGCAGCTTTCCTCTGCGTAAATCCCCATCAATGAGCAACGTGGGCTCTTTTGCCTGAGCAAAGGCCGCGACAAGATTTGAGCAGATAAACGTTTTACCCTCGCCGGGAAGGCTGCTGGTAACAAGGATGGTACGCAATGGTTTTTCCGGTGACGCGGAAAAGAGAAGCGATGTCCGTATATTTCGAAATGACTCTGCCACCAGGGAATGGGGAGCGTCATAGACGACCAAAGCTGGACGGACCGGTTTCTTTTTACTTGCCT
>CAYNSZ010000065.1:4464-6489 GCA_964400075.1 uncultured Planctomycetia bacterium | reverse complement strand
GGGCAACTTCAGATAAGCCTCTACATCGTCAGCGGTCTTAAGGCTCGTATCCAACGACTCCAGAAAAAACACTACCAGTATACCTAAAAACAGGCTGGCGATAATTCCCAGAAGGATATCCCGCAATGGCTTAGGTTTTATGGGCTTACTGGGAACCTGGGCCTCATCAATGACTCTGATATTTGAAAGAGAGAGCTCTTTGGAAATATCCAGTTCTTTGGCGCGAAGCAGCAATTCGTCGTAGAGGGTCTTGTACGTATCCGCACTCTTCTTCAGGATTTTATATTCGACAACTGTCTCCTGAAGGTTAAGATAATTTTCGGTCTCAAGCCCTATCTGTTCATCAATCTCCCGCAGTTTAGACTCAAGTGCGACCATTTTGGGGTGTTTGGAACGGTAGCGTTCAGAGGTTTCGGCGATATCGTTCTCGATTTGCGACCGCTGTATTTTTAAATTTTCAAGCAAACTCTCTTTCTGCGACTCTACGTCGGGCACATTGACGATTTTGTTGGTTTTAATGAAGCGGTTGAGTGATTTTTCCGCCTCCTGGAGTTTCTTCAAAGTATCAACGAGCTGGTTTTCCAGCCATTTCACGCCGTACTGGGCAGTCCCGGTTACTCTTTCCGTGTCAAAATAAATAAACTCCCGTGCCCAGGTATTGGCTATTTCAGTAATGGCAACTGGATTTTTACCCTTCACCGACAAATCTACCACGTTGGTGTTGCGAACCGGCTTGACTTCAACCATGCTCAGAAGTTTATAGACGGGGTCATTAACCTCAAGAAAAGCAGGATCGTTCTGTAAATCTAATTTCTCAAAAACGCGCTGGGCGAGCGTGCGGGTAGTTAAAATATTGGCCTGAGTCTGAAAGTATTCCTGATCGGCGAACCTACCCTTGGCGGTTTCGGTGATATCTTCGGTAATCTTAGGTATATCGCGCTCGATGACGATTTTTGTCACGGTCATATATACCTTGGGAGAAACAAAGGCATAGCAGGAAACCAAAACCGCGCAGACGACAACAATGCTTATGATGAGATCACTCCGCTTCTTGATGATCTCAAAATAATCTTTGAAGGTGAGCTCCTGTATATCCTGTGGCGGTATCATGGCCTTAAAAAACCGACTCCGGAACTACAATGGTATCGCCTTCTTGCAGTTCAATGTTGCGCGACCTATCGGCGCTGCGGCCGCTTTTTAAAAGCGTATCCACGGGCACCAATTTGGTTAATTCTGCTCCGTTCGCCTTCCTGATGACTCGCACGGTATTTTCGCTGGCAATTCCCGTAAAACCGCCGGCCAAAGCGATAGCATCAATAACTGTAAGGCCTTTTTTAAGGTAGTAGCTGCCTGGTTTGTTGACCTGGCCTATGACCGTGATAGTACCGTAGGCTTTGATGTAGACAACGTCTTTTCCCTCAATGAAAAAACTTCCCGCATCGGTCTCAAAATCAATTATATACTCCTGGGCAGTCGGCTCTTTCCTGATTACTTTTATCTGCGAAGGATTGGCATTCCCCTTAAGCCCTCCTGCCAGAGCAATTGCGTCAAGCAGGGTCATGCTTTTTTTGGGGTAGAAACTTCCGGGCTGGTTCACTTCTCCCAATACTGAAATCGTCCCATATTCTTCGACACTAATTCTGTCAAAGGGGGCAAGAAAAAATTCTTTTCCTCCGCTGGCTGTATCAATAGTGTATTCGTATTCCTGGCCTCTCTGTCGCCGAATGACTTTCACCTTGGACAAATTGGCGTTTTCTTTCGCGCCTCCGGCAATGGCCAGAGCGTCTAAAACCGTCAACGGCCCTTTGAGTTCATAACTGCCTTCAGTATTGACAGCACCGAGAACAAAGAATTTTGAAAATTCCTCGATAAGCACGCTGACATGGGGATTGACCAAATAGTCCTTGTCCAGAAGCGTTTCTATAGTCTGGGCTGCTTCTTTGGCGGTCAAACCGGCAACTTTTATTTCCCCTAAAAAAGGATAAATAATCTTACCCTCTTCAGACACCCGCACGGTCTTATCCA
>CAYNSZ010000065.1:1281-4450 GCA_964400075.1 uncultured Planctomycetia bacterium | reverse complement strand
CGGCTCATCATAGACTGAAATTTGCAGCGTGTCTCCCGGACCGATGCGGTATTCTGCGGCATCAACCCCGCCAGGAGAACCGGCTGGCTCTTCGCTGTGTTCACCGGTGTCTATCTCACTGGGAGAGGAGTCGATGCTGAAACCCGAACCAATCCAGTGCAGCGTATCATCCTGCTGGCCGTACGCCAGAAGCGGACAAAGACCGATAACTAACGCCATGAAATACTTCATCAGAACTCCGCTAATAAGCGCACCGAAGAGATATTGTTGGTATATTCGGCATCATCTCTATTAGATAGCAAATTGCGAAAGGTATAACCAGCGCCCAGCGTAAGCCAGGGCTTAAACTTAAAATCAGCACGAAACTCGGCATTGTATATATCGTTATTTCTACCGGAATTATACTCAGCATCGGTATAGGAACCTCTAGCAGCAAGAAGGAGTTTTTTACTTGTGCCTGGCGTATATCTGCAGCCCAAAGAAACGCTGGTATTAGTTACAACGTCCTCTTCAGTCTGGAGCGGAACGTTAAATCCCCGCTCTGACTCAAGATAATAGGTGAGCCGTTCCGTTGCCCGATACAGCAGGTCTACGTTTGCGTACGGCGTACCCTCATCTTTAACTTCCGCCTCTTCAAAACCACGCTCCTCATAGCCAGCTTTGAAGGAGCCAGCCACCTTATCGAGGAGCTTGCCACGGAAACCGGCGAGATAACGATTGTACTGGCTATCATTTTGGCTTTCAGTCCGGTCAATCCAGCCATGATCATACTCAACCAGCAATAAGGTCTTAGGTGATACTTTGAGGTTATTGAGGAAAGCAAGGCCGTGCTTTTCAAGATTACTGGTCAAACCATAGGCTTTATCATACCGGTAATCCTCATAGGTGTACTGAATTTCTTCGAAGAGACGCTTGAAATCAGCCTCGAATTCAAAACCGCCGTGGTATTTCCAATAGTCAATAAAAAGCTTATCATCCACCGCCGGATCATCAAGATCGGAAACGGCTGCCTGCTGTTTTTTTACGAATCCATCCACGCTAAAACTGTATTTTCCAAGGCCCCGGGTATATAAACCCTGTAGGATGGGGTTCTGGTTATCAAACTCCTTGTGGTCAGTATACTGCTTTATTTCTGCGCTTGCGTCTAACAAAAGGTATCCTTTTTTTTGGGAAACCTCTGTTTCATATTTTATTCCCGGGGTGCTAATGCCGACGACGTCTGAGGTTTTATCGTGAGAACGAAAGATATTATCATCGAAGCGGGTTTCTAAAGAAATATGGGGATGAAACCGTTCCAGGTACTGGCTGATTTTTTCTTGCCTTGCTTGGCTTTTTTCCATCTGCGCTTCTTGTAAAGAAGTCTTCTTTACCTCCTCAATCTGCCGTTTCTCCTCAGCGATGTCATAATAATCAAGGCTGAAAGAAACCAATTCCCGGCGGGAGATATCAGCATACAATGCCAGAGGCAATAGCCCTGCCCCCAACAGCACCCCCAAAAATATCAGTCGTAAGGGATACCACATCGCGTTCAGGCCATCAGGGAATCATCGCTGCTTAAGCAAACTCGTGGCTATGGAAAAAAACAGGCACATTTGAGCAATGGTGACCCAAGTCCCTGATTCAAAAAATATATTCGTTCCCCTGGCAAGCTGCAAACTGACTCCCACAGCGAAACTTGCCACCCCGGCCAACAAAAAGAGCAAAGAAAACGTTCTCACCAATCCACCTCCTTTGATTTTTTCCCTGACGCGGCCTATCTTATCGTTAATAAAGTTCTTGGCGCTTTCGCTGATATCAATGAATTCTGCCCCAACTGCGCATTCGTCACAGCCTTTGAGCTGCGTGACCCTGACGACTTTGGCTTTCGCCCGCACCGCTTCGGGATATCCGGGGAAGTTTATCTCAAGCTCAATGACAGTCCCCAAAGGTAGCTTTTCCTGAACGTGAAAACGCACTCCGCCGGCGCTGATATCCTTCACAAAAGCAAGGACCTCGAGCGCATCGCTTTTGCCGGCAATCTTATATTTTAAAAGATGATAGGCGTTGAGCCGGAAATATTTTCTTCTTTCTTTCGAAAGTATCATGAGTAAAGCTGATTATCAGGATTTAGTAATTAAGTTTTTCTTTAATCTTTTTTTGAAATAGTCTGATTTTGCGATACTCCGGTTGTAGCTCTTCCACCCGTTGGAATTCATTGAGCGCCTCCTCATAACTTCCCAGGCTATAGCAGACGACTCCCAGATTATAGTGAGCGGCAATAAAATCAGGCTCAAGGCTTACCGCTTTTTGCAAGTATTGCTTTGCTTCAGCATAGCGGCCATCAAGCCAGAGGATATACCCGAGGTTATTATAAGCACCGGCAAAACGGGAATTGCTTTTAATAACCTCACGCAGATAATGTTCTGCCTGTGAATACTTTTTAGCCAGAATATAGAGGGTGCCAAGATTGTACTGAATATTATCAGCGTAAGCGTCACCTGGCTGAGAAATAAACTTTATGGCTTTTTCAAACTCAAGCGTCGCCTGATCTTTCATGCCGGTATTATAATAAATATAACCAAGATTCGCCAAAACAAACGGGTTTTCGGGAGTTATTTCTTTCGCTTTCTCGGCGTATCTGAGTGCTTCAGCGGGAAGGTTTAAAAAATAATAGGCAAGGCCTTTACCGCTATAGGCAAGGGTATTCGAAGGGTTGATTTCAAGGGCCATATCGAATTGATCCAATGCCTGCTGGTAGAGGCCTGCCTGAAGCGCCCGGAAGCCTTCCTCCAGAAATTCAAATCCTTTTTTGCGGTGCTTCTCGCTCATCACCGGAAGAAAAACTTCACTGACATGGGCTGCGGTACCGCTGTTTACACCCGCCTCCTGAAGTTTGCGCATTGTTTCAAGCGACCTTTCCGTATCTTTTAATTCATAAAACTCGACGTATCCAGCCCGGAACTGGGCAAGCTGGCCGATGACCGAATCTGGCTGATTCTCGAATACCTTTTTAAAATTGGCAAGAGCTTCCTCAGTTTTACCCGCTCTGTACAGCGAATCGGACTCCTGGTAAAAGGCGAGCTCCTCTAATTCAGGCGGCACTTGATCCTTTATAGCGGCAAAAATTTCTGCGGCTTGGGCGTATTCTTTCTTAAATTTATGCACAATTCCCAGATAAAATTTCGCTCTT
>CAYNSZ010000065.1:0-1214 GCA_964400075.1 uncultured Planctomycetia bacterium | reverse complement strand
CCCACTCTTTCAGAAGAATGGCCAGCCGGGCCATTTCCAGATATTGTTGCTGCTGTTCCCGGCCCTGGTTACCGGATACGGTTTCTTGCAACTGCCCTAAGGACCGCCTCATCTGGTCTTTATCTTCGTAGCGTTGGCGTGATGAAACAGTAACCATGAAACTATCCACTGCCTTCAACAGCGGATTTTTTCCTTTTTCTTTCGTATCGATTGTGCTCTCGAGTAGATACCTGACGTCAGCGAGCTGGGTATCATCGGAAACAGCTTGGACGATTTGGCTGGCGAATTCTACTTTCGCTATGGTTTCCGTGTCCAAATCCTGCTTTACCAGCTCCGTGAGGTAGGTATCGTCAAGTATTTCCTGAATCCTCTTGGCCTCCTCCGGGGACTTTACTTCTCCTAACCTTTTTAAGGCAATTTTAAGATTGAATAGATTTTTGTCCATGAGATAGCGGTTATAACCTGCGAAAAAAATCCAGGCAGCGGCAAAGGCAATAGCCAAAGGCATAATGAGTTTTAAAAACTTTTTGTTCATTATCTTTACTATAGCCGAGATTATCTTAGTTGTCAACCAATGGGCGTTTCAGATAATCTTTATAAATAATATTTAGATAATAAATAAGCAGCTTGATTTGATTGCGAGCCAAGAACGAAATAGGCTGATAAACGACAGACTAACATGGTATCTACCCTGTGGAACAGGAAAATTTTGCGCAACTGCTGAATGACTATTTATATAACAATTTGCGCTACATGATGTTATGTCAAATTGACAATTAAGAAAATTAATGGTATTATTATGGTAGAGGGAATATGAATATAAAAATACTGCTTATTTCATTACTACTGGCGCTGCTATCGGTGGGAGTTCTGGGCTTGAGAAACTTTGCTGACGTGCCGCTGGTTGACAAAACCGGGGCTTCGGGTTACACGGATACCAAGGTAAGCGTTAACGAAGAGTCAGCAAACGTACTGGCTGATTTTTCTCTTGAAGAACTTTTGCCACTTTTTTTAATTTCCTAAGTGCCTGCCGCTCACCTTTTGCCTAAGGCCGAATGCCACGAGGACAATTTTCTGGCCGGTAAACTTTCCTCCAGTACCCCTGTAAATACCTGACTTTATCTTTAAGCCAGTCTGTATTCAGCTGGTACCAGCGGACCGTATCGGCTAAACCCTTTTCAAGATTGACCTTGGGTTCCCAGGAAAGCTTTCGA
>CAYNSZ010000064.1:3313-7355 GCA_964400075.1 uncultured Planctomycetia bacterium | reverse complement strand
GTTAACCGCCGGGGAATCGAAAGGAGCACCTTGCCATGAGGAGATACCAGGATCTGGTATGAGACCTTTTCCGCTTCACGGGGAATTCGTGACGGCGACATTTCCCAGAGATAATAAAACGGGGGCGTGGATTTTTCCAGCAAGTGATTTTTGGATTCCGAAAGGTATGCCGGGATATTATCGGCTTCGGCCGCGTCAGAAATATCGCTTTTCTGGTCAGGAAGCATGACCGGAAGAGAAAAATAGTCGCTTCTGACCCGGTCAAGGGAAAAACCGGCTTCGGGAGGCAGGATAACTTTATCTTTTAAACCAAACAGATTATCTTTGTAGATTATTTCCGGCCAACCATACAAGAGCGGACTTTGCCGGGAACGGATATGAGGAGTGACAAATAAAAAAACGATCGCATGCAGCAGAAAAGACGCACCTGCAAAGATGAGTAAAAACTTGACACTCTTCATCTCCAAGTTTCCCTGTAAGGACGTAGACGGCTAATCGAGAAACGACTGCAAGGCTCTGGCGAGCCCAACCCCTCAGCCGTTGGCTACTCGTCATAGGTAGTGGCGATGCCGATTTTCTCTATACCGAAACGCTTGCACATATCCCAGATTTTAACCACTACCCCCAAAGTCGCATCGCGGTCTGAACGCATAAAAATAGAATCATACTTATTTTGCTCGAGCATCTTTTCAACTTCAGCGACGGCATGGGGCTTGCCCTCGATATAGATGATATCCTCCGAAGAGATGACGATAGTCAAGGATTGGGGGCTCATCTCTTCAGAGGTAAGAGCCTTGGGAAGTTTTACATGGATGCCGGGGATAACCACAAAGTTCGAGGTAAGCATAAAAAATATCAATAGCTGGAATACGCAATCAATGAGGGGGACAATATCAATCTGCAATCCAGACACTATCTGGGTACTTTTGCGAAACTTCATCTGGTATCCTCTTTCTCAGGCACGATGAATACTACTGGCTCCGTGGCTGCCTCCCAGCCGAGGTCATGATTCATCGCTATACCGGGAGAGCGGCAATATTTCCAGAAGCTCGGTTGCTGCCCGTTCTGACTCGAGTGTCGATAAATTAACTTTATGAATAAAAAAGTTATACATTATATAGCTGGGAATGGCAACACAGAGCCCTGCGACCGTAGTGATAAGGGCTGTCCATATACCGTCAGCCAAATCCGAGGGATTAACCATGCCTACGGTTTGTGTTTTCTGGGCTATGGTATGAAAACACTGCACCATCCCCACCACCGTACCCAGAAGCCCTAAGAGGGGGGCGACTTGAGCGATGGTGCTGAGGAAATTTAAATTTTTTTCCAGTTTTGGTATCTCATAGAGCGAGGCGTTTTCCATTGCTTCCCTGATAACGTCTTTTGATTCTTCGTACCGGCTTAAACCGGATTTAAGAATATTGGTCGCGTAGAAAGGACTCTTCTCGCAGAGATCAATGGCCTCGGTTATTTTATTTCTGCGGACTAAATCGATAATCCGGGACAACACTACCTGCACGTTGATCCGGTTACGGAAATAGAAAAACAGGCGTTCTAATATGATCGCCAGAGAAAAAACCGAGCAGAGAATTATCGGTAACATCGTCCAAAACATTGAAGCACTCTGAGTTAATAGACGCCACATAGGTAAACCTCCTCAATGAGACTTGGCTTTTTTGGGAGTAAGCGACCAAAAAAGCCATAGTCGAATTGATATCTGCCGAGTCCGGGTAAAGTCTCGCCAGAGAATTTACCCGGTATACAGCGAGGCAGATATACAATGAGACCTCAGTCGAATCCCCCCGCCTTTCATTTGCATGCAGGCCATAATTCTCCGCCGGTGGCGGAGAATTATGGTATCCGCCGAGTCCGGGTAAAGTCTCGCCAGAGAATTTACCCGGTATACAGCGAGGCAGATATACAATGAGACCTCAGTCGAATCCCCCCGCCTTTCATTTGCATGCAGGGGTTAACTTGCCGCCTACGGCGTCAAGTTAAGATATCTGCCGAGCTAGCGAGGCGGATATATTTTCCCGCTGAAAGCGGCGGATCCCGCTAAATACTGTATACTATGGTGCGGGAACTACGCTGATTATTTCGCCGCGTCAGCGAGCCAGATATGTATTTCATTCCACTACTGAAGTCGGGGTAACAACTTAACTGCTTATCCCGCTTAATAAATCCTAACGCCCAAGCTCATCGAGCCGTGTCTTGGCGATTTTGGCTTCTTTAGCACCGGAATCGATAATCTTCTGATATATTTTTTTCGCCTCAGGGATATTGTTCTCCTCTTCATAGATACGGGCTATACGAAAATATGCGCGGGTACGAAATTCCGAAGCTTCGGACTCCTCCCCCTCTTTGGCTTGGGTATCGAACATATAAGCAACTTTCAGATACTCCTCAATCGCCTCGAGATTGCGGCCGGCTTTTTCCAGGGCGCTGGCAAGAGAAAATACTACATCAGGGGTATCCACGCCCGCAGCGATCGCCTGCCGAAAAACTGTTATCGCCTGATGGTGGTCCTTCAGCCGGGTTAGAAGATTAGCTTTGCTTACCAAGGCGACTTTTGAAACCACAGACTGTGGCTCAATAAGCTCGTTATATAATTTCAGGGCTGTCGTGGTATCTCCCTGTTCGGCAGTCACATCAGCAAGATAGAGTTTTCCTTTTACTCCCAGGGGATTACGCACGCTAGAAAGGCCATAGAAGAACTCAGCCGCTTTATCGAGGTTGCCCATTGCCCAATACAAATGGCCTAAGGATAGCTGCGCTTCCTGGCCCCAAGACTCAGTGCGGTATTCTTCGGCCACGCGGAGGTAGTATTTTTCCGCTTCAATGTAGTTGTTTTCTTTCTCATACACACCGCCCAGATACAAAGCCACTGAAGGCCTATAGGATGACTGGGGGTAACGGATAAAAAAATCATTCCAGACTTTTTTTGCCTCATCATATTTCGACAAATTGAAATAAACGTTTCCAATATCAATTAATACAAATTCTTCTATCTCAGCGTCTTTATACTCCTTACTGACTTTGGTGAATACCTCCAACGCCTCCTGGTAGCGGGCTTCGTTAAAAAAACACTTACCATGCAGATAGTACGCCTTGGCGATAAAATCATTTTGGGGAAAATTTTCTATAAAGTCTTCAAGCAGATTTTTAGCTTCGGCGTAATCTTCCTGAGAAAAATAACTTACCGCGAGATAATACTGAGCCTGGGGGATCAACTTGGAACTAGGAAAACTTTTTTTCAGCTGGCGAAGAGCAAGCATAGCGCTATCCAGGTCTTTTTTCTTCAAAAATGAAATCCCAATCTGAAACTGTATATAGTCCGCGTATATAGTGTTGGGGTTATTCTTCAACACGTCATTATACATATCCAAGGCATCATCCAGCCTGCCGGTCTCTTGATAGGTGTCGGCAATCTGAATCTGGGAACTGACCCTCACCAGAGCGTTGTCGGCACCCTCGAGGGTACCCTTAAATTCCTCTATGGCTTCCTTGAATTTACCGATTTTCAAGTAGCACCAGGCCAGGCCGTAACGGGCCTTATTGAAAGTCTTTGGATGCTGGGCCTTATCGAAGGTAAGGAGGATTTCTTTGTAGGCGTAAATAGAGTCGTTGAGCCGGCCCATTTCATAGAGAATGTCGGCTTTGTTCAAATATGCCACGGCAATAAATTTACTATCAGAGTACTGTCGTATGAATAGATCGAATGTCTCCAGCGCTTCGATATAATTTTTAGTCTTAAAATAGTAGATACCTTGAGAAAAAAGCCGCAGTTCCTTATTGGAAATCTTGTCGATAGAAATCTTTGCTTCAAGTTCATCTCCCTTGCCGATTGCGGCAAATCCCAGGCCTTGATAGATAAGGTCGCTCAGTTCCTGATCGGGATGTTCATCGAGCGCTTGCTGATGATAGGCGAGAGAGTCCGCATAACGGTCCCGCGCATAGGAAACTTCGCCCAGGTAAAACAGCGCCTTTGCCCGTACCGCGCCTTGGCTAAAAAGATTCAGGTATTGATTTACAAGAGTTTCAA
>CAYNSZ010000064.1:2311-3280 GCA_964400075.1 uncultured Planctomycetia bacterium | reverse complement strand
AACTTGGTCATATTTCTGATCATCAAAATAAAGTTGTAAGAGTTTATCGTAGGCATTATCGATAAGCTCCTGCTCAGAAGCCTCTTCGATGATAAGATGAAACGACTCAATAGCCTCAGCCCGATTGCCTAATTCCACATTGTTACTTGCTCTGAGGTAGTTAATCCAGTAATGGAAACGAGACTGCGGATATTTGCTTTCAAGCCGCTGAACATATTCAAGGGATTTCTTAAAATCACTGCCCTTATAATGGATGATGGCCAGCCAGTACCAGACTTCTTCCTGGAAGGCGTGCAGATGGCTGAGCGCATCCAGTTCTTCGAGGATAAGCAGCGCCTGGGGATAATCCTGCTTGTGGTAGTAACACTTCGCTATATGAAGCTTGGCTTCATAGTAAAAAGGGCTATCAGGATATTCCTGAATGAATTTATTAAACAAAGAAAGCGCTGCCTCATAAAAGCCATCTGAAAAAGCCTTCATGGCAACGTAATACCGTTCCTCGCCTTTTTCAAAGGCAAAAACAGTAGCGCTGAAAAAAATGCTTACTGCGACGAAAATATTAATCAGCCCTTTACCCATACGCGATATCAGTTGTCGATAGAACGGCGGCGCGCCGGCCGCAACCGCTGTGCGAATAAAGGTAATTTTTTTCTAAGGAATTTGCCCGTATAGGAAACTGCTTCAGCCGCAATTTCTTCGGGAGCGCCGCAGGCGATGAGCCGGCCCCCGGCATCGCCGCCTTCCGGCCCCAGGTCGATGATATAGTCTGCTGATTTAATCACATCAAGGTTATGCTCGATAACCAGCACCGTATTTTTTTTATCTACCAGCCGCTGCAACACTGATAGGAGTTTGTGCACATCGTCAAAATGAAGGCCGGTCGTGGGCTCATCAAGGATATACAGGGTCTTGCCAGTTGCTTTCTTGCGTAATTGTGAAGCCAATTTAATACGCTGGGCTTCCCCGCCG
>CAYNSZ010000064.1:0-2279 GCA_964400075.1 uncultured Planctomycetia bacterium | reverse complement strand
CGATATAGCCCAGCCCCACGTCCTGCAAGGTCTGCAGGATGTTTTGAATACGGGGAAAGTGAGCGAACACGCTAGAAGCTTTATCAACGTTCATTTCTAAAACCTCGTAGATACTGTACCCTTTGAATGCGACCTCAAGGGTCTGGGCATTAAAACGTCTACCCTGACAGACCTCACAGGGAACAAACACGTCCGGCAAAAAGTGCATTTCAATTTTTTTATTGCCCTCTCCTCCGCACGCCTCGCAACGGCCGCCGGAAACATTAAAACTAAAACGGGCTGGCTTATAGCCCCGGGCTCGGGATTCAGGCAGCTGGCTAAACACTTCGCGAATGTAGGTAAATACGCCAGTATAAGTCGCAGGATTGGAACGTGGCGTCCTGCCAATGGGCGATTGATCTACAATGATAACTTTATCAATATTTTGCAAGCCGTCAATCTTTTTAAACGCGCCGGGCTTAACCGGTGCCTGATAAAGCTCCCGGCATAGGGCTTTGTACAGGACTTCTTCAATCAGCGTAGACTTACCTGAACCTGAGACGCCGGTAACACAGATTAAATTCTCAAGTGGTATCAGGACATCGATGTTTTTTAGATTATGGGCAGCAGCGCCCCGGATGCAAAGTGCGGGCTTGCCGCGATAGGGCCTGCGGGACTTAGGCAGCGGGATTTCCTGGGTACCGGCAAGATAACGCGCGGTAAGGGTATCGTGATCCAGCAACTCTTTGAGCGTGCCGGAAAAAACCACCCGGCCGCCTTGACTGCCCGCGCCCGGGCCTAAATCAACTACCCAGTCACTGGCCCGGATCATCTGCTCATCATGCTCCACCACGATGACGGTATTGCCCAGCTCTTTTAATTTACGCAGGGTGGCGATGAGTTTACCGTCGTCTCGGGAATGCAACCCGATGGTCGGCTCGTCAAGTATGTAGATGACCCCTGATAACGAAGAGCCGACCTGCGTTGCCAGCCGGATCCGCTGGGCCTCGCCTCCGGAAAGGGTCGAGCTCAACCGGTCTAAAGATAAATAGGAAAGGCCCACATCCATACAAAAACCAAGACGGTTCTTTATCTCTTTGATGATGTAGCTGGCTATTTTTTCCTCAGACGGCGAAAGGATAAGGGCCCCGAAGAACTTCTGACACTCTTCGATAGTCATGCTCACGATATCCCAGATTGATTTATGGCCCAGGTATACGGATAAAGCTTCCGGTTTCAGGCGCTTTCCGCCGCAGTCAGGGCAGGGTAACCGGGACATATACCGGGCGATTTCTTCCTTGCGGTACACGCTGTCAGTAGTCTTAAAGGTTCTTTCTAAATTTGGGATCACTCCCTCAAAGGGTTTATCCCATACCAGTACATCCGCAGCGCCATAGAGGAGCTCATGTTGGATTTTAGCCGGCAGCTCCCGATACGGAATACGCAGATCGAATCCTAACTCGCCGGCAAATTCGCGCAGGAGCGCTTTGTAGTACATGATGTAGCCCTTGCCTCCCCTGCGCCAGACTTCGATCGCGCCCTCTTCAAGGGTCTTGGCCTTATCGGGGATGATGAGGTCCGGATCGAATTCAAGCCGTATGCCCAAACCGTTGCAGGTAGGGCAGGCGCCATAGGGTGAATTAAAAGAAAAAGTCCGGGGCTCCATTTCCCCTAAGGACATGCCGCACTGGGTGCAACTTAAGTGCGTATTGTAAAGGAACTCCTTTTGGCTGTCGTTGTCGAAGACCGCGCAGAGGCCATGGGCATTTTTAAGAGCCACTTCCACCGAGTCAGCTATCCTTTTCTTGTGCTCGGCAGCGACGATGACGCGGTCAACCACGATTTCGATTGTGTGGCTCTTGTATTTACTCAAGGAAAGCCGCTCCTCCAGCCCGTGCAGCTTGCCATCGACCCGTACCCGGACAAAACCTTCCTTGAGGAACCGTTTGAACAAGGCTTCGTACTCCCCTTTTTTGCCTCTGACCACTGGCGCAAGAATCATAATTTTATGATTCCGAGGCAACTCGAGGATCCACTCGATGATCTCCTGGGAAGTCTGCTTGGTGATGGGACTTGCGCACCGATGGCAATGGGGCTTGCCGATACGCGCGAACAGGAGCCTCAGGTAATCGTAGATTTCTGTCTGGGTGGCGACAATGGAACGGGGAGAGCCGCCAGCTGTCCTCTGTTCAATGGCGATTGCCGGAGAAAGCCCCTCGATATGCTCGACGTCGGGTTTCTGCAGCTGCTCCAGGAATTGCCGGGCGTAGCTGGAAAGGCTTTCGACGTACCGGCGTTGG
>CAYNSZ010000063.1:4258-7371 GCA_964400075.1 uncultured Planctomycetia bacterium | reverse complement strand
TAAGGTCGCGGTGCGAACTGTGACTGCTGAAATCAATACCAAGCTTTTGCCTGATAAACGGAAGGTCAAAACGGCTGCCGTTGTAGGTATAAAGAGGCCCGGCCCGAGGAACAATTTTCCTGAGGCGGGATTTGGAGATTTCATCGCCCACCAGCTGGACGCAATCGAGCCGCCCCCCTTGTTCAAAACAGAGTCCGACCACTGTCAGTTCGCTGTAGCGTGCCTGAAAGCCCGTGGTTTCGATATCAAGGTAAAGACGAGCGGTCATGAGGGGTAGTTTACTGTTGGCGCCGGCTTATTTGCCTTGCTTTTCTTTTCTCCAGCGTTCGCGAAGGATTTGTTCAGCCTTCTTTTCAGCAATGTCCTTTTTGGCTGCCTCAAGGGTCGCGTAAAATTCTTTATCAAGTTCTGCCTGGCGCTGCTGGGCGGTCTTTTCGAATTCCATGGAACGCCGGGTTACCACAGTCATGCGCGGGTCCTCAAGGGCTTTGAGGTCAAGTCCCTGGTCAAGCATATCAGGGTACTGTTTCTTAAGCTCTTCCTTTATCATGGCATGGGTTGAAAAAAAATCTAAGTCAACCTGACGCTTTTCATTCTCAAAGGCCATGGAACGCTGGGTAATATCTTTCATGCGGGGATCAGCAAGAGCCGCCTCCAACGCGAGGTCATCCTGGTCAAAAGTCGCGGTTATCTCTTCTATCCAAAGCGGGTTGATCAGGCGCGTTTCCGGATCAAAGGAGTGTCCCCAGCTTGCCTCACGCTTTTCTCGCTCTGCCTGTTCCTTACGCTTTTGCACCAGGAGCTCTGCCGCCTTAGTGAAGCCTCCGTCAACCACCTCTAAATTAACCGTTTGCGTAGGAGCATCACGCAGATCGACCACGTTTGAATCAACGAAGATTTCTCCGGAGGCGCGTTGCGCGGCCTGAGCACGTTGTATCTGTTGCTGGTAATTTTGGAGCGATTCGTTGTACCGCTCGATTCTCTGGATAACCAGATTATAACGCAGCCGGCAGGCTTCTACTTTGTCAGGGTCGTCTGAAGAGACCTGGCTGCAGTTGGCATTAAGGGTTGCGATATCAGCTTCGATCGATACGCGGTCAGAATCAAGCAAACGTTTCTCGCTCTGCAGTATTTGATATTCGGCTTCGCTTATGCCGGCAGGAACTACAGCCGCGCCTTCAAGTTCTTCTGCCTCTATAACCCCAACCCCCATACCCCAGCCCCCTAAACAGAGTAAAAATACTCCTATTACCCCAAAATTAGAGATCGCAAACAACTTCCGCAATATGGCCATCAAGTTTGCCTCCTTCCATCTGCTCCAATTTCATGAGGATAATCTGCATATATTTGGCGACATCCGCGGTAGACTTGATAATCCAATTCGGCGAAGCGCCTTCATAAGGGTTTCTTCCCCTTTCGAGTTCCTGTTCCAGGTCAAAGCAGCTTGAGAGTATACGCGCGCACGTCACCCAGGCTGCCAAGTCCTTACCGACGAAACCCGCGTCAACAGCGATTTTTGACTGAGTATCCAGCATCTGCTCAAGCGGCCTGACTCTCCAAATCGTTTTATACTTAACCATGTCCTTACTAAGCGCTTCGATAGCTGCATCGTATATTTTACAGGCACCCAGAGTATCGTTCTGGCGCAACGCTTCCTCAGCAAGCAATTTTCGCGCTTCGATCTGGCCTTCCGTATAGATATCAGGATAGAATACGAACGAATCAAGGACTTCCCTGCCTTTCTGGAAATTACCGGCCTTAAGATAGTCGAGAGCGATGTCAGTCAGAACCGCTGCCCGCTGCGTAGGGTTATCCTCCTGGTCTATTTGCTGAGCAGCCTCCAAGGCCTTGTCAAGCTTTCCCAGTTCGCGCAAAGCAAGAGCAATGCTGGCCCGCGGACCTTGAAGATACACGCCGTCCTTCTGCTGTTCTGATCTTTGGGCAGCTTTGCGGGCAAGGCTATCCTCACCCGCGAGGGTCTTAAGATACGCGAGATCCGCATAGGTATTGGAACGGTTTGCCGGAAAAAAATCATTGAGGGTCAAATCATCGACCATGGCCAGGGCTTTGTTAAAATCGCCGGCTATGGCGTGAGCCACGATAACATTCTCCTGCTGATATTCATTGATCTGATCGGAAAGCGCGATCACTTCTTGAGCGAACTTCTTCGCAGCACGGTAATCCTTGCGCTTCCAAAATACTTTGGCGGCATCGAGTAAGGCATAGGATTTATCGCCGGGCGAGCTTAAGGTATCAATGAGCCGCCTGACCTCAGCCGTGTCACCCTGCTCGGCTTTCTTGACCACCACCGGCCGCACGGTGTAAAGATTGCCGAGTTTGGCGCGCAGTATTTCTTCTACAAACACAAAATCGCCTTCTTCGAGTTTTTCCTTAAGCGGGCCGTCGATGGCTGTATCAAAGTAAGCGCTCTCCGCGCCCAGGCGCGCCGCTGAAAGCGCTCCGGAAAGATCGCCGCGTTCAACCATTTCATTGGCAAGGTTGATCCAGATGTCCGGATTCTTTTTGCCCTCCGCGTCAGCCTGTTGCAGGAGTTTGGTTGCGCCATTACAATCACCCAATCGCGCCAGGGTCCGTGCGTATAGCGGCCCGAAGTTACTCTCTGACTCCTGAAACTCGCTATCGGAACGCTTCATGTTAGCAAGAGCAGTACTGTTGTCCCCGGTCTCTGCCTGAGCATCGGCAATATATTTATAAGCGCCGCTTCGCTCAAAGCCCTCATCCGGGATCTGACTTGCTTGCGTATACAGGGCCTCGTAGATCTTAGCTGATTTTTCTTTGATATCCTGTTTCAGGCGGCTTATTTCGGCGCGGATGGCCGCAGCATTCGCGGCATCCGGGGATGCGATAAGATAAGCATTCAGCCAGGCAATAGCCGTGTTGTCATTGCCGGCTTTAGCGTGAGCAAGCCCCAGATTAAATAAAACCGGCGCGTAGTAGGGTACGTTTTCCTGAACCTGCGAAAAGTAACCGATGGCTAAGGGCCATTCTCCTTTTGAAGCCGCTTCAAGGCCGCGTTGAAAATTTTTCTCGGCTTCTGGAGAAAGCGCTGTCTTTGAGAAAAACTCAGGTGTACCGGCATTAACGCTCTCTTG
>CAYNSZ010000063.1:1885-4243 GCA_964400075.1 uncultured Planctomycetia bacterium | reverse complement strand
CCCCCGCCACAAAGGCAACACAAATCATAAACCAAAGAAAATATAACCTACGCCGGGCAGACTTCATGTTTTACTTCTTTTTATCCTCTTTGATCACTTGCGGAGCTTTTTTAAGCTCCTCGCTGATGGAAAAGTTAAAGAAAATCTCCTGGTTTTTCGCATCGCTTATCTTTTGTTTTAAATCCGCTATCTTTACGGTATCCTTCTGGGGGCTTTGCTGCAAGCCCTCAAGCTCCTGCTGCATGTCGTAACGCTTTTGGCGCACTTCAGTGCGGGATTTTACCAACTCGGTAATCTGGGGAGTAACTGCACCTTCAGGTATAACCGGATCACGCTCCTCCTCGGGCACGCCTTTTAAATCAAGAACAGGAAGGCCTTGTTGCGGGATACCCGTGGTGTCAAAACCTTTTGACGATTCTTCTTTCATCCTCTCGATGCTGGTCTGCTGGGCTGCGAGATGGCTGTGCAACTTAGCGGTTTTTAATTGCGCGCCGGCGCTGCCAGCACCCGCGGACTTAGTGGAAGTTGCCGGCATAAATTGCAAGCTTTCAGACGGCGTTGTATCCTTAACTTGAGCTCCTGGGGCCTGCTTTAAGTTCCGGGGAAGGCTTTCTAAGCTCGCCTTCATGTCCTTGCTGATTACAGCCATGAGCGCCTCTTGCTGCTCTTGCTTCTCATAAATCTGGGCCATATCCTGCGCGTTTACTAAGTTCTGCCTGATAACCTCGTTGTCGGGTTTTTTATCGAACGCCTGCTGATAATATTCAACAGCTCCCTTATAGTCTCCCTTTTCATAGAGTTCGTTTCCCTTTACGTTGAATAAACTGCCTTCAGCTGAACGCAGATTATCCTGAATGACCGTGTCATCCGGCAAATAGCTGAGTGCCTGCTGGTAATAACTGACCGCATTTTCATAATCGCCATTTTCAAAATATTGGTTTCCGGTCTCATTCAAAGAAACGCCGGTATTCTGGCGCTCTATTTGTTGCTGTTCTTCCCAGGTAGGGCCGGTATAGACAGGGGTTTGGCTGCCGTCATCCCCGCCGCTACCCGTATCCCAGCCGTCGTCATCACCCCAGCCGTCATCGCCTCCGCCGTTTGGCTCATCCGAGCAGGGAAAATTATTACCGTATTCATCGCTGCATATGCCGGTAGAGCCGCTGTCCCAGGCCTGCGCCTTATCGACGACAAGTAAACCTATTACCACAAAAAAAATTAAGAGAATCAGCCCCTTCATCTCTACCCTCTTCCGCCTTTAGTGGAATTCCCTCTTTTTTCTGCCTTTTTACTTCTTACTTCTGCTTTCTTCCCCTACCATCACGCATCTGCTGTCAGCTTTCAGCTATGAGCCTTCAGCTGTCAGTTTGCTGCCTTCCGTCTCCCGCCTTCTGCCTTCTGACTTCTGACATCTGTCTTCTGACGTCTGACATCTCGTATCTAACTCCTACTCCTCTCCCAGGCTTTTCAATCCGTAAGTCTTCAAGAGGTCGTTAATGTCGGTGGTTTTCAAATCAATACCGCCGGTATCGCCAAAGGGCAAGAGATATATTTGCTTACCCTGAAGAGCTTCTGCAAGTTTGAGCTTGACCATGGTCCGGCCGCCGGCGCTGTTTAAGGCCTCAACCATTTTTTCAATTCCCTTGGCCTCGGCAACACCTTCAGCCTCGATTGCCTTGGCGATCCGCTCCTGCTGCTCATAATAGGCATCGGCGTTGATCTGGGCCTTGCGGTATTGACCGTCGGCGTCAGCGACCATCTTATTCACCTCTCCCTGGACTTGCTGGAGCCGTTGGAGGTATTCCTCAATAGTAGCCTTGGCCTCGGATTTAAACCGCTCCGCCATCTGGTCAGCCACTTTTTTTTCTTCGATTGCCCGCTGGTAAGCTTCTTTAAAGCGGTAGTCTTTTGGCAGCACGCTCTCGACGATAACTCCGTAGGGGCTGAGAATATCATTCAGCGTTTGCTTCACCGCTTCGGCCTTTTCAGTCCGCTTGTTAGCCACGTAGAAATCCTCGGTTTTGAGTTCGCCGAAAAATTCCCGGGTAATGTTTCTGGTGACCGGCCGTACCAGCTTTTCTTCAAGCTCCCGGTTGTCCTGGCCGACCGTGGTCAGGACGTGGGCAGCCTTGCCCGGATCTACCCGGTAGGCGATGATGACATCAAGAGCGATGTCATTTCCATCAATCGTCTTAAATATCAAGTCGTCCTGTCCCTGCCGGGTGCCTCGGGCTGAAGCGTTCATTTCCATGTTCTGGAGTTTGGTGTCGAAGGTGTACCATTCGTTGATGACCGGCGGGAAAAAATAGGTCGCGCCGGGCGCGTACACCTTTTCGACCACGCCCCGCTTTGCGCACGGCG
>CAYNSZ010000063.1:1610-1840 GCA_964400075.1 uncultured Planctomycetia bacterium | reverse complement strand
GAGTCTGGTGGCGGAAATTGACCACAAAAATAACCAAAAGCAATATCGATAACGGAATAAGTAGTCTGCTTAAGCCTTTCATATCAACCCTCCAATTTCTCAGGCCCAATCCCTCGACTTCGTCCTTCGACGCGTTTTGCTTGCTCAGGACGACCCTGAGCTTGTCGAAGGAGGCTCGGGTGAAGCATCAATTCCCCCTCCCCGCTTCAATGCCGAACATAGTAAGAGTG
>CAYNSZ010000063.1:0-1489 GCA_964400075.1 uncultured Planctomycetia bacterium | reverse complement strand
GCCATCTTAAGCCCTATCAGCTTATCCGAACCGCTCTTTTGATACGCCTGATTTATCAATTCGGTTTTTTTAGCCTCAGCGAGGCGTATGAGAAGGTCGGCATTGGCCCGCTTGGTCCGCAGGTAGAGGTCCTTTTCGGCGTTCTTCTTTACTACGTAGGCTGAACCTTCCTCCATTTTAACGGTTAATTCAGCCTCACCCTCCTGCTTCACTTTTTTGACCAGCGCCTCCTCAGCCGAAGCCTTGGCTTTGGACTGGTTGGTAAACACCATCTGGTCTTTAAGTTTTTTCTCCTCGATATTCTTCTGGATCTCATCGCTGTATTTAAAATACCGCACTAATACATGTTCAATCCTGATGCCTTTAGGCGTAAGCTCCTCGTTCAGGAGCGCTTTTGCCTTCAGCGCTTTCGCCACGCGCAAGGGGCTGTTGTAGAACTCTTCCGTGGTCATCTCACCCAGAGCTTCTTTAAGCTTAGACTCGACTTTCGGGATAATACCGTTATCTTCATAAAGCCTTCCCGGTCCGATGGTAGAAATTACTTTATACGGTTCGACGATGCGGTAGAGAATGCTGACGTCCACATCCACGAAAAAGCCGTCAGAAGTCTGGATGTGGGCCGCTTTCTCCCGGCGCGCGTTCAGAGAAGCTGTCTCGTAGTAATTGGTCAGCTCGAATATCCGCAGGTCTCGGGGGAATTTGTGCATGACCTCGACTCCGAAGGGCATAAGCAGGTGAAGACCTGTCTGATATACCCGTTCCTGAATGCCGGTCCTTAAGCCGATGTTGACCTGCTTGATGCCATACTCGTTGGGTTTGATATAGACCAGAAACGAACTGAGAAAAACGTAAGCGAGAAAGATCCCCAAAAACACAAGTACCGCTCCTGAAATCCTGGGCGCTGCCCGCTTGATGACCTCGTCGGGATCGATGTTTCCTAAAGCCATATATTCCTCCTTTTTTACGCAAGACTCTATTGCCTGCCCGCCAATGAGGCTGGGCTATTCAATGGTATATTGTACCTATTACGGTGTAAAATGCAAATTGTAAGAACGAGGCTTTCGCTAGGACGGTCTGTGGGTTTAGAGAAATTCTGGCGCTAAGCGGGCTGGCGGTGATTTTTTAACAGACAAGACAGAAAACATGGGGCAGGCTGATTTATCGACTGCGCACGTACTGCTAACTTGGGGAGTACTCCTGGCAAAAGAAACCCTGTGCTCGGCCCTGAAAAGTTCAGGTCACTTCTTCGAGCGGCAGGATAAAAGCTTTTATTCCTTCTGTGCCTAATTTCTTGCGCAAGGCCCGGATACATGAAAAAAGGGCTTGGCTGTCTTTATCCTCGCAGGCAATGTACATGAGGTTATTGCGGCCAGGCCAGACATCAGTGCCTAAATGTGTTCCTGAGGTATTACCTTTACCGAAAACACCGTTTATCTTGGTATAATTTTTAAGCGTGCATCCCCTTAACACCTCCATCACTTCGTCATCA
>CAYNSZ010000062.1:7216-7570 GCA_964400075.1 uncultured Planctomycetia bacterium | reverse complement strand
TGGAACCGAGATAATTTGCTTATGGTATTTATGCTCATTTGCCCGCGAAAAGACCATAGGTAAATTATCCCTGAGCGAAGCGAAGGAAGTGCCCTCCTTCGCTCCAGAGTAGAATTTCAAAGAAGTAAGCTTCGGAGTGTAAAATTTGTCAACGCTTGCCCGAAGGGCAGAGGCGTTGCCAAAAAAGTATTTCGCCCTGGCTCTACGATGACTTGAGTCAAAAAGCAAAGGCGAACAGACTAAAAAAACAATGGAGCCGAGGGGATAAGGCAAGAGCGCTTCGCGCTTCTTGTTCGCCTGCCGGCGAACACCTTGCCTTCACCATATTGGATTCCTGACCCGTTAGATCCACCC
>CAYNSZ010000062.1:0-7206 GCA_964400075.1 uncultured Planctomycetia bacterium | reverse complement strand
TGCCTTCATGGGCGGTTCCACCCCCTTCTTACGCTCCGCCTGATAGTCTCCCTGAGAAGAATTTCCGCTCCGCTGTCAACCCCCGTAAGAATTTCAGAGAAGAGCTTTTGTTTGGTAAAGTTTCCTTTACGCCTTACGGCTAAACAAAGGCTCTTCTTTCTTCTCTCTACTTAGTGCTTTCAAAGAAGACTAATGGAGCCGGAGGGATTTTCCGCCAAAGGCGGATCCGCCTTTATATAGTTTTAGATAGGGTGGCGGGGAACCCCGTGCAACTTTTAAAATAATGGAGCCGGAGGGATTTGAACCCTCGACCTCTACGCTGCCAGCGTAGCGTTCTCCCAACTGAACTACGGCCCCAAAGTGTAATAGTCAAATTTCCAAGCCCGGGCTTCGGTTCTTCCCCGCCTCAGCTAAATACTCCGGAAATTCTCACGCCTGCTACACGAGCAGGATAATTTCCGGAGACTTCGGCGGGATAAATTCGACTATGCCTTTTTCGTTCGCTTACTCGCGAAAAAGTCAAGTCTCATTTACCAACTGAACTACGGCCCCTGAAAAAAAAGGAAGTTATCCAGGGTTATTCCTTACTTTTTTTTCATGCCGAGGCTACGATTCTCTATTACTACACGCGAGGATAAATTCGAGGATATATCCTGCTGCGAATTTAGCTGAGGCGCAAATACTTTATTCGATATACTTTTAATCCTCCAATCCTGCGTGCTAGGATAAATTCGGCTTACGCTTTTGCTTGATTTGGGGTCTCCTAAAGCGTAAGCCGAATTTAAGTAAAGTGATATTACCATTGCTAGGCACGGTTGTCAATTGACAAAGAAAATAAGCGGTGATATATTGAAGCTCCACGGGTGTTTGCCCTTCGACTTCGCTCAAGGCGCACGCACCCGTGGAATCTTTCCATTCGCTTCGGCGAAGCGGAAATCCGCCGAAGCGAAACCAATCCGCTATCCATCCCCACCCTGCCAAGTGGGGAATTTCGCGTAGGCGGATTAAAATCCCTTTTCTCAAGGGTACTGTATCTATCTCTACAGTTTACATTTTACCATTTGCAGCCTACAATACTCTATATGCCGCAGTGGTAGCCCCGACGTTGGAACGTCGGGATTCACCTGTATAGTCGAATATGGGTTGCGAAGAACTGACAGACCCTCCTTCGCCCTTGGAATATGAACCAAATCTTATGGCGGGCTTCGGAGGGCAGGCGCGCTGAAATTGAACAGTTTTTTGCCGAGGTGGCGGAATTGGCATACGCGTCGGTCTCAAAAACCGATGGGGGCAACCTCATGCGGGTTCAAGTCCCGCCCTCGGCATTCTGCTACGCCCGACACCTGTTCAAGGGCAGGTAAGGGCTTCGCAGCAATCGCACGTTGAGGTGACACAATAAATCTGGCGAGGTGCTCCGTAGCCCGCCAGGTTCGTTCATCATATGTTGAGGGCGAAGGGAGACCCGCCCTCGGCATTCTGCTACGCCCTTGACATAAGAGTTAGACACCTTGGCGGGCTTCGCAGAATTCATTATTGACAGGATGAGGGCGAGGTCCTTCGAAGCCAACCTGTTTACATGGCTTGGCGAAGAAAACCCGCCCTCGGCATCAATGAAACTTGGGTTTTTGCAAGCTAAAGGCGCCGCAAAAGCCCTTAGTCGAATTGATTTCGAGCCACGCCTTCTGGCGGGGCGAGAAATCTATTTCGCTCTTTAAGCCCGCGATAAAAATGTATTTAACTTTCGGGAAAAAAAGATATAATTATGTCATGGAACAATCAAGAATCCAGGGCTTATCCGATATGAGTTTAAGCACTATATCCTCTATGCTCCGGGTAAGCCTGGTCATTATAAGTTCTATTTTCCTTATTCTTACCATGGTCGCGACTCAATCCTCGGGAATATTTCTCGATTACCTGCATATTCTGATCGTCGCCCTGGCTGGATTCTGGTTCGGACTCAAAGGAGGCATCTTAACCGCGGTCGCTACCTCGATCATTTTTACCCTGGAAGCCACGGCTTTTGGCCGATTGATTTTTGTAGACACATCCTTCGAGGCTACGATCTCGCGGTTCTCCCTCTATCTATTTACCGGCATCGGCTTTGGCTATTTATCCGATAGGGAAAAACTGCTTAAGATGCAGTTACAGGTACTTGCTGAACATGATGAGTTGACCGGATGTTTTAATTACCGCTACACCATGCAACTCTTGGAAAAAGAGATCGTGCGCGCCCGGCGCTACGGCCACAATCTAGCGGTCGCCATGATTGATCTGGACTACTTTAAAACTATCAACGACACTTACGGACATCTGATCGGCAATGAGGTCCTGAAAGTAATCGGCAAAATTTTCAGAGATAACCTGAGAAACGTAGATATCCTCGGCAGGTACGGTGGGGATGAGTTCTTGGCCATATTCCCGGAAGTCGACGCACAGCTGGCGTCCATAGCCATCAAGCGAATTTCTGGTGTCCTCTCAACTACTAAAACCGATTCCCTGCCGGCTAAAGAAGAACTTAGATTTCCCTTAGGATTCTGCACCGGCATCGCCTCGTTCCCAATGAACGGAGACAGCACTGAAGCGCTCCTTAATATGGCTGATTATGCTGTCTACAAAGCGAAGCAACAAGGCCGGGGCGCCATTGTCATTGAAAAAAGAAAATGGAAACGCTTTACTCCCCAGCCCCAGCTGCAGATAGAACTTGTAACAGCCCATAAACGAGTGATACTACCGCTTAAGATTATTGACATTTCCCGCACCGGCGTACGTCTCTTGGTGAACGAACCGCTTGACCGCCAAGAACTCTCAGGTACCATCTGTTTTTCCGAAGATGACCATTGTACCAATATCAAATGCGGCGTCAAATATGCGATAGAACTAGGCAATAATATCTGGCAGGTCGGCATCTATTTTATTGATATCGACGAAGCGGTTCAGGAAAAACTGCAGAAATTCGTCATCCATACCATCGATTCCCAAGAGGCGTAACCGCTTGAGCTACACTCTAAAAGCACATACTGCCACGATGCCTGTCAACGCTCCTATACGTAATCCCTCCTCGCCCCTAGCCCGCGTATGGAACAATTGAAACTCGATGAATTTCAAATTCAAGCCGTGGCCGCGGCCCGAAGTAACCATTCAGTCGTGGTAGCTGCCCCTACCGGCGCCGGAAAAACTCTCATCGCTGAATATATTATCCAGGACTGCCTGCAAACAAATCAAGGTGTTATCTATACCGCACCCATAAAAGCGCTCAGCAATCAGAAATTCAGGGACTTCTCAAAAAAATACCCCGAACGCGTCGGTATCCTAACCGGCGATATCAGCATCAGGCCCAACGCGCCGATTCTCATCATGACCACGGAAATTTTCCGTAATGCCATCCTGGTGGAACCGGACGCCTATGTTAACCGGGCCTGGGTTGTGTTTGACGAAATCCATTATCTCGACGATATCGAGCGGGGAACGGTGTGGGAAGAAGCCATAATCCTGCTTCCTCCTCAGATAAAATTCCTGGCTTTAAGCGCGACCATCCCGAACCTTGAAGAATTGAGCGGCTGGCTACAGAAAGTGCATTCCTACCCCGTCAAAGCCATAGCCGAAACCAAACGGCCGGTACCACTGCATTTTTTTTTCCAGTGCGATAACCGTTTTTTTTCAAGTTTGAAAGAATTAAAACAGTCACGACTGCTTCACGCCGACATCGAAAAGCCTTCCGCACAGGAACATTATTGGCATACCAGGCCGAATACGATACGCACGCTCATAAGAGAACTCCAGCAAATCCAAGGCTTACCCTGTATTTATTTTTCCTTTTCACGACGGCGCTGTGAAGACCTGGCACAGGAAGCCGGATTCAGCGACTTCCTTACTCCCGCTGAAAAAAACGAAATCACCACCGCCTTCGATGAACTCCTGGAAAAATTTTCCGTCTCGCCCTCAAGCCATATTAATTTTCTGACGCCGCTCATCAAAAAAGGCATCGCCTACCACCATGCGGGGCTGCTGCCGGCGCTGAAAGAAATCATCGAACAACTCTTTACCACCGGCCTTATCAAGCTCATCTTTACCACTGAAACCTTCGCTCTCGGGATCAACATGCCGGCCCGAACCGTCGCTTTCGATTCCTTGAGCAAATTTTACGGCCGCTACCACGGATATCTGAAAACACGCGATTTCTATCAGATGGCCGGCCGTTCCGGCCGCCGGGGAATCGATACTGAAGGCTTTGTCTTCTCCCGGATTAATCCCTCGCATATCGATGCCCCCGCGCTTGAAAAAATAATCTACGGCGACTACGAGCCGATTAGGAGCCAGTTAAATTCCTGCTACGCCACGATTCTTAATCTCTATAAAGTCATGCGGGAAAGAATCTATGACATCTACCCGAATTCTTTTCATTTTTATCAGAGCAAACTCTGGGAAAAAAAAGAGGTCCGGGGACTTCTGAAACGAAAAATCTCTCTCCTGAAAGCCCTGGGCTATATCAATAACGACGGCTTAAGTCCCAAAGCGGACCTTGCGGCTAAAGTGTATAGCTTTGAGCTCAGCGTGGGCGAGCTCTTTGCCGGCGGATATCTGGATACCCTGGACCAGGAATCCTTATTTACGGTGATTACCGCCCTGGTGTATGAGCCGCGCAAAGGTGAGACCAGGCCAAAACTGAATAAACGGGTGAAAAAAATCAAACACCAACTTCACGACCTCATCAAAGATATCCATCGCAAAGAGCGCTCATTTAGAGTGTACCCCTTGAGCAAAGGGGCGTTTTTCCATTTAAGCGCGGCAAGCAGCTTATGGTTTCAGGGGGCTGATTTTTCACGCCTCCACCATTCCTGTTCTGTCGATGAAGGCGAAATTGTCCGGTATTTCCGTATGGCCATACAGGTACTGCGTCAGTTGAATTCCTGTTCGGTCATCAGCCCCACGCTCAAATATAAAATAACGGAGTGTATCTCGCTGGTGAATCGGGATGCGGTCGATGCGAAAAAGCAGCTGGAACAAGAACTCTAAAGATACGAGAAGGGGGCTGGGGATAAGAGTACGGTAACGTCTCTGGGTTAAGGTAACGCTGCCCGTATCGTTCTTCAGTTACGTCTAACGTCTATGGTTTATATATTATAAGAGCCGTTACCGCTGTACGTAACCGAAACGGGCTTCGTTACCCTTGCCGTTACCTCCGCTCCTTACTCTTATCAGGCGGGACGGAAGAGCTCTATGGCAGGCAGATGCGAAAGTGGATTAAACACAATCATTAACGCTTGACCAGGGAGTTTTTATACAGACGGGGAATTTTCAAAGAAAGCCGGCTTACAATTTCATAGGGAATTGTCCCTGATAACTTTGCCAGTTCCTCAACCGTAACCTGAAGATTGGCTTTTTGGCCGATCAAAATCACTTCCTCCCCCACGCTTCTGGTACTATCATCCTTTAAATCAACCATGATGTGGTCCATGCATACCCTGCCGACGACATTATAAAAACGGTTGCCGATAATCACCCGAGCCTGATTTGATAAGGCCCAGGGGTAACCATCAGCGTAGCCGACCGAAACAGTGCCGATGTAGCGCGCCCGGTCGGCGATGTAGGTGCGACCGTAACTAACGCTCATACCTTTTGAAATTCTTTTGATGAATATTATTTTTGAGCGCAAGGAAAGCACCGGGACAACATCCGCTTCGCTGATTGCGGAAGGCTGTATGCCGTACAGGATAATACCGGGCCGTACCATGTTAAAGTGGGCGGCAGGATAGCGGATAATACCCACACTGTTGGCGCAATGAAAGAAGCGAATCGCGATATGCTCCCGCTTAAGGTCTTGGAGGAAGCGGTTAAAGGAGCTGATCTGGTAATTGGTGAAATCAGGATCTGTATCGGCAACAGGAAAGTGGGTATAGACGCCCTCAAGCACAAGGTTTTCGAGGGAGTGCACCTGCTTAATAAAAGCCTGGGCGTTTTTATAATAGAGGCCCAGGCGCCCCATGCCGGTATCGATTTTAACGTGCACCGGAATTCTTTTACCCTGCTTTTTGGCTTCCCGGTTCAGGCGCCGGGCAAAAGCAAAATCAACAACCGTGGGGATGATGTTGTATTGTCCGAAAAAGCCAGCGTACGCAGGCAGCACCGCGCTTAAAACCAGGGGGGAACCCTCAAAGCCGTCTTCACGCAGATCAATAGCTTCCTCGATGCTTCCGACCCCAAAGAAATCAATTCCCTGCGTGCTTAATTCCCGCGCAACCGGCAGCAACCCGTGGCCGTAGGCTGACTGCTTGATAGTCGCCATGATTTTTATCTTATCGCCAGTACAACGGCGTATGGCTGAAATATTTTTGCGCAGGGCCTTCAAATCAACTTCTATCCATAGGGGACGAATCATGTGCGCTTTTCGCTCCTCGGCCTGCGTATCTGGCAGGTCTTGGGGTGTAGGTACAATGGTTCAAGGCGCTGCACGGGGGTATATTTGTTTTCCGCTAAAGACTGTTGGACAAAGGGGAGCAAGAACTGAGCCTGAGGGTAAATATCCTTCGCGTAAAAATTAATTCCCTGAAAATGGGCGGACAGTTCTTTTCTCAAATTCCGGTCATAGGTAACGAACAAGGCGCCCTCCGCCATGTTCAGCTGCGCGGGCCTGACCAGCCTGGTCGAGCCTTGTTTAATTATCCTGCCTGCCCGCGAATGAAACCGGGCGTAATACAAAAGGTTCCTGCGGGCATCGGAGATAACCGTGATTGCCGAGGAGCGATTCCGTAACGGATACGCACAGGCAAAAAAACTCTCAACGCTGATTACCGGAAGCTTCGTAGCTAAGGCCAAGGCTTTGATCACGCTGAAAGAAATGCGCAACCCCGTAAATGAACCCGGCCCCGCCCCCACTACCAGAGCGTCAAAATCTCTCAACCGGATACTGAGCTTTTGCAGAGCCCGCTGGAGATAGGTAACCAGCCGGGATGCGCCAAAGCGCACCCGGCGATTGAAATTCAAAATTATTGTATCACCTGAAGCGACGCAGAGCGAAATATTTTCCGAAGAACAGTCAATCGCCAACAACTTCATGCGCGCAACTCCTGCATCCTGCTTTTGCCCCATGCTCATACGCTGATACTTAAGACAACTTTGCCATTGCCGCCCCTCCATGGTCTAATACTTTAGCTACCATACATATGGTCTAATACTCTTGCTACCATACATATGGTCTAATACTATTGC
>CAYNSZ010000061.1:0-7576 GCA_964400075.1 uncultured Planctomycetia bacterium | reverse complement strand
TGACAGGCTGTTTATGCTCCACCCGTCAAGAGATTGGCGGAACATCGTTTAAATCGCTTTCCCGTATCAACACCAGAAGCGCGGAATGAGGGACGACGATATATTTTTTATTTTCAAAAGTAATTTCAACGCCCTGGTCTTTGAGAAAAATACAGGTATCGCCTTCTTTGGCCTGCAAAGGGAAATACTTTTCGCCAGGAGTTTTAGTCCAAGGCTCTTGTTCAAGAAGGCTAGGGTCAGGAACTGGATATCCCGGGCCCACTTTCGCTATCCGGCCCATCTGGGCTTTATCTCTCTCCCGGACACCCTGAGGTAAATACAGCCCCGCGCCGGTACGGCCGTCATCAGTATCGGGTTCGATTAAAACTTTATCACCGACGAGAATCAACGCTTTGTCTCTATCCTTTTGCAGCATCAAGTACCCTCAAGGCAATAAACAATTTCATTCAAAACGGAATCGGCTTTTCTTAAATAGCTTCACGCAGACATCAACGGTCTTTGAATCGTACAAGATGCCCCGGTTCTGAACAATTTCCTTTAACGCTTTATCAATCCCGAGCGCGGCGCGATAGGGTCGATGTGAAGCCATCGCCTCAACCACATCGGCAACGGTCAAAATTTTCGTCTCAAGCAGAATTGTATCACTACGCAATCCGTGAGGGTAGCCTGAACCGTCAAGCCGCTCGTGGTGCTGCAACACAATTAAAGCCACTGGCCAAGGGAACTCTACCGGTTCAAGAATCTCGTAGCCGATCTGGGGATGTGTTTTGATGATGCTCAATTCAAGTTCCGTTAAACTGCTCGGTTTAGATAGTATCTCAGAAGGGACATAGACCTTGCCCACATCATGTATAATGGCGGCCATTCTGACCCCTTCGGCTTTTTCGCTATCGAGGCCAAGCTCTTTGGCAATGGCATAGGCAAGCTGCGCCACCCGGCGCTGGTGACCGGCAGTGTAGGGGTCTCTGCGTTCAGCCGTAGCGGCCAAAGCCACAACGGTTTCTTCCAGAATTCTTCGCGAACGCTGCAGGTTCAGACGGGAATCCTGCTCCGCTCGCTTCTGCTGAGTAACATCAAGGCTTACCTCGACCACGCCGGTTATTTTGCCTGCCGCATCTTTGATGGGATAACCTCTGATAAACCAGCATTTACCATCGGGGCTCAATACCTCTCCCTGTTCGAAATTACCTGTCTTTAAGGCTTTTTCTGCCGGGCAACTCTTGCAGATGGTACGCCGGCCCTGCCAGACTTCATAGCAGTAGCGGCCAATAAGTTCGTCAGCCCTGAAGCCCACGTCATCGCTGGCCGCCTTATTTGCCCATAAAATCCTCAAACGGGTATCATGATAGACCACAAGCTCTGAAAGGGTGTCGAGAATCACAGTCTTATCGTGTTCGGAACGGCGCAGGGCTTCTTCGGCCCGCTCCCGTTCAGTGACGTCCCGGATGAGAGCGCAGAGATATTCCTCTCCCTCGTACTGCATATAGCTTGAGCTGATTTCAACCGGGAAATCCCTGCCGTCTTTGGTGCGCAGCTTAGTTTCGAAGGTAGAGGTCTTTTTGCGCTTTATCTCCTGCCACTGACCTTGCCAAAGCTCCGGCGGAAAATTGACATCGATTTCGTGTATGGTTTTTGTGCGCAGCTCGCCTTGGGTATAACCCAGGCTCAAACAGGCGGCTTCGTTGACATAAGCAATGTTACCCTTGGCATCAATCCACAGGGCAGAGTCACCCATGTGGTCGACCACAAACTGGGTAAATAAAAGGTCACGCTCTACGCGCTTGCGCTCGCTAATATCGATGCTCACGCCGAGGGCCGCATACATATGCCCTTTTTCATCGAGTAAGGGATAGGCGCTGAAGAAGGCGGGAAAACGTTCGCCGTTTTTGCGTACCAGGGTGGTGAGCCCGCGGATGCCTTTTTTCTCTTCTCTTAATTTTTTATGAATCTGAGGGAATTTTAAAACATCCTCCGGCAAATGGAGCGCCGACACTTTATTGCCGATCATCTCATCGCGGCGGTATCCGAAAATAGCTTCTGCCCCGGGACTAAACTCAAGGACAGCTGGCTCGGGATCAGCGGCGTCGGTTATCACAAAAGAGATATTGTCGGCTGCCTCAAATATCGCCCGCAACCGCGATTCGCTCTGACGCAAGTCCTGCTCGGCTTTCTTCTGCTCGGTGATATCCCTGACATGCTCTATGACCCCGATAATCTTGCCGAGGTTATCCCGCAAGGGAAACGCCGAAAGCTGTAGCCACCCGCTCAACTCGCCTTGAGAGGTATAGGGGACGATAGAAGTTTGCATCTGGCCGGTCTTAATTGCCTTCACTGAGGGGCACCACGGGCAGATATAGGAGCGCTGGTGATATACTTCATAACACTTTTTACCTACCAGCGGTGTCTGTTCAGCATACATCTTCTCTATCCACTGATTCACCCGCACCACGGTAAGGTCTATATCAAGAATGCTGATGCCGTCCTGAATCCCTTCAAACACGTTCTGCAGGAACTGTTCGTTGTCGCGCAAAGCCTGCTCAGCCATCTTACGCTCGCTTATATCCAGAATAATACCCTGGTAGTGAGTGATGGCACCTGTGGAATCACGCAGGGCCAGGGTACGGTCTTCAACCCAGCGTATCTGGCCCGGTTTTGTGTATAAGCGGTATTCCCGGACGAATTCCTTGGTTTGCTGCAGCGCATGTTCAGCCATCAAAGCTTCAAGGCGTGGCGCATCCTCAGGATGGGTAATTGCCGTCAAAGATAACCCCGCTGACAAGAACTCTTCCGGCGCGTAACCAAACTGCCTTACATTGTCGGAAACAAATTCCACTGGATAACCAGGGACATTGCGCCAGAGCAAAACCACCGCGGGGCTCCGGTTGATTATGGCTCCAAGTTCAGTAAGCTGCTGGAGGGCGCTCTTAATTTTTTCCTCAGCGGCTTTGCGCTCGGAGATGTCACGGATGACGGTCAGGACCTGGATAGCTTTTCCTTCCTTTACAATCGGGATTTTTCTGGTTTCGGTAACAATATCTTTTCCGTTAATGTTCGTAACCTCTTCAGTGACCAGAACCTGGCCGTCCTGAAAAACTCCGTGGTATTCTTCGGCCACTCGTTCCGGCAAAAAGGGAAACGCTTCGAGCACGCTCTTTCCGATGAGGTTCTCGAAGAGGCCAAGCTCCCGGAGCCATCGCCGGAAGTTCTCGTTTAAGAGGACAATCCGCAAATCCGCGTCAATGACGTGAATAGCGTCAGCCATGGAATCGAAGGTCATGCGGTGCTGTGTTTCCGACTCAGTGAGTTTCGCTTCGGCTTTTTTACGTTCGGCAAGCTCTATTTCAAGGATCTCTCTTTTCAGGCGGTCTTCTTCGGCTTTCTTAAGATCGCTGACATCCCGGATGATACCGACGATATATTTTTGGCCTTTGGCGTCCACATAGAGGGCCTTCTTGGTGATGATGGTGTGGACAACGCCCGCGGCAGTGGTAAATTGCTCCTCATTGACGTTTTCCTTGCCGGTCTCAAATACGATCTCATCCCTATTCCAGAAAACATCCGCTTCCTGGCGGGGAAAATAATCATAGTCGCTTTTACCGATTAATTCCTGGGGGGAAACTCCCATGAGAGCACAGGCAGCATCATTCAACAGGATCCAACGGTGCTGGCGGTCTTTGACAAAAATAGGGTCGGCGACTGAGTTAATAATCTTATCAAGGTAGTCTTTGGAATCCTGGAGTACTTCGAACGTGTGGTCGCGAATCATTGCTGCCCGGATAACTTCCTCCGCTTGTTTGCGCTGACTGATATCGCGCAAGGTGCCCATGATAGCCTGCACATTGCCGTAAGCGTCCTTGATCAGAGTACCGTTCAATTCGGCGGTAAAGCTGCTTCCGTCACGCTTACGCAGGACATATTCGAGCCCCAGTACGCTCCCCTCGCGCATGATGCGGTCCAAGTCCTGGCGCACACGCTCGAAGTCGCTGGGATTGGCGAACTCAAGGATATCTCTGCCGATAGCCTCCTCTTTCTTCTCAAAACCAAACATGCTCGCGGCACGCTGGTTGACCATGATGACTTTGGAATCGGTATTAAATAAAAAAATGGCATCGGGGGAAGCCTTTACCAGACTGCGGTAAAACTCAAGATTCTGCAGCCGCGCTTCTTCAAGCTTCTTGCGCTCGGTGACATCCTCGCCCGAGCTTAAGGTGCCGACGATAGCGCCTGCTTCGTCACGGATCAGAGTGTTATGCCAGAAAATAAGCCGCTCTTCGCCCTTGGCGAGTACCGGGTTCTCGTAGTATTCGGGAGCGTCGGCTTTTCCTTCGATCAGCTGGTAAAAGACCTGGCGGACTTCTTCGCGGATGTTCTCGGGGATAAAACTATCGAACCAGTTTTTTCCGATGAGTTCATTTTGAGAGAGGCCGAGGAGCTCACTTCCCCGCTTATTGATCAAGGTGACCATTCCCCGCCGGTCCATGGCAACAATCATAACGCCGGCGATGTCAAGCACTGTCTGAAGCCGGTCTTTTTCGGCTTTCAAGCGCTCTTCGACCCAGCCGCACTGACGCTTCACCAGCTCAAGCTCAACCACCCGAAGCTGAAGCTCCTGGATCTGCCTTTGTAATTCTTCCGGGGTCTGGTTCTTGCCGTTATTCATAGTTCTGGCTGTGGCCTTGGACTGAGGATGGAATCCCTTAATGATCTATAAGCAGGTAACTGATTATTCTATAGCCTGATTATGAAATGCGGTTTTGAGGGGTTAATTATACCACAACTATGAGTTTAAAGTCAACGCCACAATTACCGGGCTGGCATGACCGGCACGCTAAAGCAAGCGCCGGCTAAAAACAGGGGACAGAATCTACTGCGGTTACTCTGGGGATTTCTTGCCTTGACGGGCGATTTCATAACAAAAAATGGCGCAGGCTATGGTCACATTGAAAGAGAGGTCTCTCCCCTTCATGGGAATGCACGCCTGTATATCCAGATGTTTGCGCAAACCGTACCGCAGACCCTCTCCTTCCGAACCAAAAACCACGCAGAGCGGATGAGGCAGTTCAACGGCTGATAAAACCTGACCTCCTGAGGTGACCGCTCCCAGCGCCCAGTAGCCTGCCTGCTTGGCCGAAAGCAACGCGGTCCTGAGATTAACAACTCTTGCCACGGGCGTATAGTTTTCCGCACCCTGAGCGACATGAAGGACCGCTTCCGTCACCTCACAAGCCCTGTGTTTAGGGATTACTACGGCAAAGCCGCCAAAACAGGCAGCGGTACGTATGATAGCGCCGAGGTTCTGGGGATCATATACTCTGTCTAAAAAAATAAATGATACCTGCTGTCCTGCCGGTAAAGCGATCAGGTTGTCAAACTCAGCGTAACGAAATGCGTCCACCCGGGCAACAATGCCCTGAAGCTGAGGTGCCGATTTCATACTCATGAGGGTTTGCTTGGAAACCCGCTTCAGAGGGATGGCGTGTTTGCGTATAAGGGCTTCTATTTCAGGATGAGAAAAATCTTGCTGGACGAAAACTGCCTGGATACTTCTCGGATTTGCTTTGAGACGTTCATCTACCGAATGTTTTCCGTATAAATACATTGGCAGTGGTATTGGGATAACCGGCGCCAGGCCAAGAGTTTCGGGACATGCGGAATCAGACAGGACGCCCCAGAACCTTTTCGATCCGGGAACGCAATTGTTCTACTTCGACCGGCTTGACCAGGTAATCGGCATCCTGCAATGTTCCGGCTTTGAGCCTTGCCTGTTCATCATCGAGCCCGGTAAGCATGATCACGGGAATTGACGCGGTCGCAGAGTCCTGCTTCAGGCGCTCCAGAACCTCAAAACCGTTGATACCGGGCATCATGATGTCCAAAAGAATCAAATCCGGTTTGAGCTCTTTTGCGCTGGAAAGACCGGCCGCGCCATCCCGGACGCTGACGACCGAATAATTATTGCGCTCCAGATTCCTTTTCGTAAAATAAGAGAAATCTTCCTCGTCGTCAATGACCAGAATAAGTCTTTGTGTATGATCCATAATTCAGTTATGCATGGGGAGCCAGATCAACCACCGCCTCAACCGTGACCTCAATCAACACCCGGGGTTGAGGAAAACGGCTCTCAGGATGCCGGGGAGACCCCTTCTCTCTCCGGATATTCTGGATAACGCGTTTGGAAATTCGTGTCAGAATCCGCCGTTCCCACTCCTGCCTGATACGCTGGTTCATCTGACGCTCATCGATAAGGACAGCCTTTCCCTTGAGCGCGTAGCCGGCAAAACGATGCTCGTCAATGACCGTGATAGTTATGACGGGGTTTCTCTCCAAGTTTTCGAAGGTCGCTGCCCGGTAAAGGTCGATGAGATAGATTTTCCCTTCAGGCTCAACCAAGGCGACGCCTTTGGCTGAGCAATGGATTTCGCCGCCGGCAGCCAGGGTGCAGACCACCGCGAAACCCTGGCTGTTCAATAATTCGATAGCTTCTTGTGGAATATTCATATGTGACTTCCAGCTGTCAGGCTATGCGGGGCGCCGTGAAAGATAGTTAACCGCCGCAAGACAGGCTTTTGAGCCTTCACCGCAGGCGATGATAATCTGCTTTTCAGGAACACTGGTCACGTCTCCGGCGGCAAACACTCCCTCCTGGTCAGTGCGATTATAACAGTCAACCACAATCTCACCGAATTCGTTTTGTTTCACTGCCCGGGCGAATTCTGAATTAGGTATGAGGCCTATTTCCACAAACACCCCCTCAACCGCCAGGGCCTGCCGCACGCCTTTTTGTTCAACTTCAATGCCGGTGACGAAAGTCTCACCAAATATCCTTTTTACCACTGTATTATTCCAGACTTTGACCGTAGGATTTTCTTGTGTTTTAGCGAACACGATGGGATCTGCGGTCACGGTATCAGTTCGGTTGATGAGGTATACCCGGGGAGAGATTTTCATAAGTTGAAGGACCGCGTCCAAGCCGGAATTTCCCGCGCCCACAACCGCAACCGCCTTATCTTTGAATAACGGCCCGTCGCAAATTGCGCAGTAGGTAAGCCCCCGGTTTTTAAACTCCTTTTCACCCTCGATATTGAGCTGCCGGGAACGTTTACCGGTGGCAATGATCAGGGCTTTTGAAAAATACTCAGCTTTATTGGTCGTGGTCTTAATCAAGCTCTCGGCCTGAAGCGCGATACCAACAACTGATTCAGGCATATGTACCGGGATATTGAATGACTCCATGTGCTGCTGGAACTTCACTGCCAGTTCAGGCCCGGTGATAAATTGATAGCCGGTATAATTTTCAATATCGTAGCTTACCGCCGCCTGGCCGCCGATATCCTGGGTAATAACCAAAAAATCAATGTGCTTGCGCACCGCGTAGATACTGGCAGTAATCCCTGCGGGACCGGCACCTAAAATAAGGAGGTCGTAAATGCGCATGAGAATGAATCTCTCCGGCTATCCCGTTTACGGGATAGCCCGTAAACGGGATCCCGATAACCAGAATGAACACAAAGAAAAATCGGGAAAGCCCGGAGTTTCTTTATAGCCCCGCCTCCGCTAGATACAGTAAAAATTCCGA
>CAYNSZ010000060.1:1419-7594 GCA_964400075.1 uncultured Planctomycetia bacterium | reverse complement strand
CTCAGTCCTCGGTATGTATACCCACACATTCTTTATAATTATCCCATTCTGTTTGAGGTTGTTGTATCTTCTGATGGCTGTGCTGGTTGATATTCCTAGCTCTTTGCCGATAGAACTGAAAGGGGCTCGACCATCTGCCGCAAGTCTATCGATATAAATCCAGGATTTCTTCTAACCGGCTTACCGCTAACTTTTTATATTTTTTTACTTCACGCGCGGTACTTGAACCACCCTGCTTGAACACCGCCTCGATCCGAGCTCTCCGAGCCGCTTCCATATCGATATCCATGTCGCCGACATAAACTGTTTCTTGCCGACGCACACCGCAACGTTTCATAATGACTTGTAACATTTTTGGGTCGGGCTTGAGGCTGTTTATTTCATCGGCGCACATAACCACGTCAAAATATTTTCTGATATCCAACCGCTTGAGCAGCGCGTTCGTATAGAATGCCGGCCGGTTTGAAGCAACCGCGATCGCCTTGCCGCGCCGGCGCAGTTCAGATAAAAACTTGCGGGTACGCGGGTATAATTTTGAAAATCGCAGCAATGCTTTCTGATGATGCCGGCGATATATTGTCACCGCTCTATCGAGCTGTGGCTCCGGAAAAAAGAGCCCGACAAACAGCCGGTCTCCTCTGCCGACGTTCTTTTTGACCGTGGTCATGGCTATCGGCTTATAACCAAAGCGGCGGCGGGTGAAATTAAGACTTTTCTCAATCGCCGCATAGGCGTCGACTAGGGTGCCGTCGACGTCGAAAATAAAAAGTTTTTTCTGTTTCATCTGATGCTGTTTCGAAGCAGCAGGCACGGTTACGAGACAGAATCAACCCTCCAATTCCCCCAGCCTCAGGGCTGGGCCTTCGACTTTACTCAGTACGTAAGCCCTGAGTTCTGGTCGAAAGGGCCAGGGTGATACTTTAGCTTCGTTTTGGATCGGCCGAAGTATCAAGGAGTACTCGCTTGACGCGGATTGAGAAGGCCTCCTGAAACTATAAAGCGCAGGGCCTCGTCAACATTAATATCCAGGAATATCAGCTCGCTCTCATCGGCAATGATGGTCCATCCGGTTACCGGTGACGGCGTCGACGGGATAAATATGTTATAGAGCTTACGGCCTTTTTTTCCGGAAAATTCAAACTCGTTATCGTTAGTGATGAATCCCAAAGAGTAGACGCCTTTACGGGGAAATTCTATCAGGACGCTGCTTTTAAAGTTTTTGCGGCGTGGGAAAAAGAGAAAATCAACCATCTGGCGCACCGGCGGATAAATCTTGTTTACCAGGGGGATATTGAAAAGGAGGCGCTCGAGCCAACGCGCGAACCAGCGAAAGAGCCGCATCCGCGAAATCTCAACCAGAATCCCGACTAAGAAAACTATCAAAATGGCGATGACGATGCCAATGCCGGGAATGCGGTAGTTGAAATAGACTTCCAGAAAATGATTCACGGACTTGCCGACAATGCCGTCGGCAAACTTAAACAAGGCGGCAATGACGTAAATGGTGATGACCAGGGGGATCAGTACGGTTAAACCGCTGATAAAAATCCGCTTCAGCATTTTCTTTCGGGTTGAAAAGCTACTGACTGCGCGCGGCGAAAGAAGAGGCGATAACCACTTTCACAACTTCTGCCGGAAGAAACGGCACGACGCCGGCGAAAAAAGCTCCCGCCAATGAAAAACCGTGGAAGGCCACAAGCCAGATAAGACCGCAACTATAGATGGCGCACGCGGCAAGGCTGAAAAATACAAGACAGCGCCTCAGCGAACGTTTTTGCGGGAGTATCCGGCCCAAAAAAGCAGCAGCCAGCATAAATCCAATAAGGTAACCGCCGGTTGGGCCGGCAAGATACAAGAGGCCTGCGCCGGCATTAGTAAATACCGGAAGACCGGCGATGCCTATAGTAACATAGAGCAACTGGGAAAAAAAGGCGCGGTCCCGCAGGAAAAGTATACTCACATATACCACGAGAGTCTGCATGGTAAAAGGCACGGGGGTGAAAAAAAGTGGGATGCGCACTGAAGCGGCAATCATCATGAGAAAAACAAAGCCTACAACAAGTAAGACACTCCTGGCGCCGTCGGCGGGAGCATATACTCTATATAATGCGCTTACTCTCATAACCGTTCCTCCATTAGGATTAGAACCTTGGGATTTTACCCGCTCGACAGTCCGCCTTTGGCGGACTGCTCAGGGTTTTCCGCCCCAGGCGGATCCGCTTCGGGCGGACGCTCCACCCGAACCCCTGGAAGGCAAGAGGCCACGGCTGCGAAGCCGTGGAGCTTCAACCTGCACGGGTAACCTTAAAAGCGCTTAATCCGCTTTTCTGTAATGAACGAAAAATACTGCGGGTGTTACCCGTGAAGCTCCAATTCTATCACAGAAGACCGAAAAAATGAAGTAATTATTTAATCGCCTGCGAGAAAACTCGGGCTTTAGGCCGAGGAGATTCATTTCATTTTGCCCGCGCCCCTCACCGGCCCGACCGCAATGACATTCCGGGAACCGAAGGCGTTTGGGCGGAGAATCCAGTTATTTCTCCTCAGCCAAAGGCTGATCCGCCTTAAAAAATATAAGGTGGCGGAGAAGCCGATGGAACGACTACGCACCTCGACAAAGCTCAGGACAGACTCACCATCGGCACCGAGAGAAGTCGAACCCTTCGACAAAAACTCAGGGTTCGGTCCTGAGTGAAATCGAAGGATCGAAGTGCCGAATGCCCGATATATCCTACTACGCCACAGGGTAGAATTTCATGGAAGAATGGCTTCGTAGGATTATTCTCTGCCACCTCATCCCCGGCAGCAAGTCACGGGGGATTCGGCGCAGGAGAATAAAAAAGGCAGGCTGTTTCCAGCCTGCCTTAGTATGTACAATTCGTAAGTGTTATTCTTTGGCAATAGCAATGGTTATGGCGCCAGCCATAATCAAAAAGAGCCCTATGCAGCCTTTAATAAGTATGAAGAGCGGCCGCCACCAATAAATCACCAAAGCAATACCGATGATAATAAGTATTGCGCCGACAATAATTTTTAATATTGTCTTCGGATTCACGCCAGCCTGCTTTTTCTCGGTTTTCTCTTCCGCCATCTGTTACCTCCTTGTTCTTAGGTTTACTATCATATAAATCATATATAAATTTTTCACAATTGTCAATAAAAATCAACCCTCTCAGGGTTGTACTGCGATGGACTTAAGCATCCTTCGAACCCATTCGACGTTGCTCGCGGTCGTTCGAACGGTCATGAGCCTGTCGAAGGATGGCCCCGTCGAAGTATCAACTCTTGAATCCTCTTTCATGGTTTTTCCATCCACACATAGCGGCCGCCCTGTAAAACTTCAAACAGGAAACCCGACAAAGCCCGTTTATAATCGTCTTCATAGAAGACCTTCCGAACTTCATCAACGCTGGTATTGTTTTTTTGGGCGGTTGCCTGGTAGATAGTCTCACGGTCGGCATTTTCTTGTTGGATGTTCGTTTTAACCGCGGCTTGTTCGCTCTCTGGTATCTTGGCGCGTATCTCAAGCAGAGCGTTTCTATTTTCACCGATATAACCCATGACAAAGTATCCTTCAACTTGTTTTATCCTTGCCCTGCGGCTCTGGATGGCTGCGGAAAGGGCATCCTGAGCATAGGCCTCAGGAATAAGAGACATGCGGTTAAGCTGTTTTCCTTCTACCCCGTAAATCTGGTCGTTGATGGACTGGACATCTTCAACCACATGCTGGTAGATATCAACCCGCATGTTAATATCGACTTTTATGGGCTCTCTGGTTTCAACGCTTAACTTGGCGCAGGCGAAAAAAACAATACACGCCAGGACAATCAAACCTTTACGCATCATCGTCCACCTCCTGTAATATGATAATTCACGGTTATAGCGCGCCTGCCCCCGGACTGGGAATTAAAATCAAATTGGATAGAAATCACCTTTTCCTGCATGGCGACCGAAATCTTGCCAATATTGTACGCATAATTGTTGAAACTGTCAACCAGCACCTGATAGGAAGCCTTATCCAGGTAGCGTTCAAGAAACGGCAAGGAGACCTCTTTACGGATATGTATCATGCCATTGCCTTGGGCTTGGAAATCTCCTTCGATACCGGAAAATTTAAAATTATCCCAGCGTAGGGTGAACCTGCCGGTAAAGGGGCCGTCAAAGAGAATATCACGCTCGGAACCGAACCAATTGACGATGTTCTTAAATGAAGCCCGCTGGAGATTAACCTCTAACAAAATACGGCTTATATCCTGGAAATCTAACCGGGCTTCGATAGCCGCAGCCTCCCCCAAAAAAGGAAGCAGGGTTTGAGGGACAACTACGCTGACGGGGGCAAGCTCCAAGGGTAAGGAAATATTAGTAATTTCTTTGTCCTGGCGTTTGATGCTGTCGATAGTCATTTGGTAGCGGCCCGCACCGGCAGGCTCAAGGTGAAAAGAGAAGGCAACGGTGTCAGTAACGAGAGAAAACTTATCGATTTGCAGGCGCTCAATTTGCGGAGGGTGGCTACCGCTTATAGTGCCGCTGAAAGAAAAATCGGTTTCAAGCCCGAGGCGCGGCTCCTGACGCAGATGCAAGGTACAGTTGTCGATATCTACCTGCACAGGCATCGAAGAAACTGAAGCCTCCTCTTTGGGCTTTGCCGAAGGCTGAGCGAACGTACGGAAGGCTTCGGTAGATTTTTGGAGATCTTTTATGTCGAGGCGGGCTCCGCGTGCCCGTACCCGCTTAATCCGCGGCATGGACCATCCTTGATAGGCAAAATCTATCCGGGCTTCAGGTACCGCGATGCTGAAATGTTCATGCTGTACGTTGAGACCGGTAAGGGAAATACCGGAAAAAGAAATGGCTGCCCGCTCAAGCACCGTAGCTTCACTGAGATGCTGCTTCAAATAATTCCTCAGGCCGGCGGTGAGTAATAAATCCTTGAGAAAAAACACCGCGGCCGCGGCCACTACAAGCAGTATGAGACAGGTAATTACTATTTTTTTTATCATGGGGAATCAGTAGCACTATGGCTTTGAAAGAGAAAAAAGGCCTGATTACTGCGAACCTTGGTATGGTTTATAGTCCCACTGCGTGAGTGCTCCGGTACTGTCAAAGGTTGCATAAACACGGTCGGATTTAAAAAAATCCGTGGGGTGGCGGAATAAATACGTGGTCATGCCGACGCAAGGTTCATCGGGACGAGATAGTATGGGCTCACCGTATGAACGCACAAACTGCCTGAAAGTCAAATCCTGAGCGATCGTGCCAGATTTGATATCCGCGATCAGGCGCTCAAACAGCTTTGCCTGTTGCTCGACATAGCGCTGGGTGGTCGCCTGGTTATCGCCAAGGCGCTTTAAGGTTAAAAGCCCCTGCAAATTGGAACACCCGGCAGACAAAAAACTTGTAGCGGCTATCAACAGGGCTGTCCGATATAAAAAGAGTGGTTTCATTGATACGTCCTTACCAGCAGGATTTTCACATAATATACTAAAAACAGCGAATAATCAACCCTCCAATTCCCCCAGCCTCAGGGCGGGGCCTTCGACTTTGCTCAGTACGTAAGCCCTGAGTTCTGGTCGAAGGGGCCAGGATGATACTTTAGCTTCGTTTTGGATCGGCCGAAGTATCAACCCTCCTCAATTCCGCCGGCGAAGTCGGGGAATTGACCCCGTCCTTAAGGCCGCGGTTTGCCCAGGGTTGTACTTCGATGGGCTCAGTATCCTTCGAACCCCTTCGACGCTGCTCAGGGTTCGTCCTGAGTATCCTCGAAGGAATACTGGCCGCCACATCATTCCCCGTCCGATAGGCCGGGCCATCACTTCGACTTCGCTCAGTGTCCTTCGAAGCCGTTCGACTTTGCTCACGGTCGTTCGAACGGTCGTGAGCCTGTCGAACGATGTCCTGAGCCTGTCGAAGGAAGGCGACATTGGAGTATCAAGAATTATTGGCTCGCCGCCTCAAGCTGTCTGATAAAAGTGCTAATACCTGACTGATACTTTTCCTGGGAGTTGAGGAAAGCGTCATTATGCCCTCCCTCATACTCCAGAAATGCTTTCGGTCGGCCTGCCGCATCATAGAGGCGCTGAGCCAAGGCATAGGGTACAATTTCATCGCTTCGAGAGTGAATGAAAAGTTTGGGCGCAGCCACCGAATCAATTTTAGAATGCAGGTCGAAAATACC
>CAYNSZ010000060.1:0-1357 GCA_964400075.1 uncultured Planctomycetia bacterium | reverse complement strand
GAGAGCTCTTGCCATATCCTTTCCAGAAGAAAATGCGCCTTCAAGAATCACGCCGGCAACCGGAAAAGCGGCAGCGCACTCAATCGCGGCCGCGCTTCCTATGGATTCCCCGTACAATATGATTGAATCCGAATTAAGGCGCAGCTGGCCGGTTAAATAACCGTACGCGGTCCGGGCATCTCGGTACATCCCCGCCTCTGAGGGCTTGCCGCTGCTTTTGCCATAACCACGGTAATCAATAATAAAAATGTTGACGGGGTTCTGACGCAACAGCGCCAACTTATCGAGCCGGTGGGAAATGTTACCGCCGTTGCCGTGGAAGAACAGCAGAGTAAAAGAAGCTTGATCGCGCGGTATGAACCAGCCATGGATAGTCTGTTGGTCATCGGTGGTTAGAAAAACGTCTCTGAAGGGCATGCTGAAATCAGCAGGGGTCATGGTAAAATCTTTGAGGGGGAAAAAAATAGCAGTCGCCTGAATATAGTGAATATAGGCCTTGAGGCATATAAAAACCAAAAATGCAGCAATGATAATCTTTACGAACATCGACTTCATGGACTGGCTGGCGCGGATTGTATGCGAGAGCACAATTGAGCGGAAAGTTCTACGGCTTAATCAACTCAACCGATATTTTTTCACCGAGTTGGATTGCCCGTAAGTCATCCTGCGTTGCCTGAGTAGTGCCGATGACCACGACCGGCGATGCGGGTACAGGTATTTCTGTAGTACTGGCCGGGGTGGGCCCGAAAAAAATGCACAGGCACTTACCTTGCGGCCAGTAGGCGACATCCCCCTCTTTCACCTCCATGGAAGCTCCCTGGGCTGAAGCCTTAAATCCGATATCAAAATAAATCTCATCACCCCAGGTTGAAACTGTCGACGCAACCGGAAGACGGGCTGCGATATCTTTTGCGGTCTGCGTATCATTCAGCTGAGCGATAAACTGGGCGTCTCCAGCTTTAAACAAAACTTTCATGACACCTCCTCAATTACGCCGCTGAAAGCGGCGGAATTGACCCCGAAGCACTCCCGGTAAATTTTCTCGAATTGAAGCTAGGAAAATTTACCGGGTATACTGGTGCGAGGGGTCTCTATCCGATTGTTTAATGACCCTCTGCGCCGACCCCACAGGAAATTCTCGCTAGAGAATTTACCCGGTATGTAGCGAGGCAGATATATATCCATGGGACAAGGTCTTTTGAAGTCCAATACAGTCGTGGTAGTTATCCAATTGCACAATTTCCCCGCCGAAAGCTAATTCATTTTATTATACCAAATTATTGAGGTAAATCAATTCGACGCACCACAGGCCTTTAGGCCGTGGTTTGCTTAAGTCCTTCGATTGCACTCAGGACTT
>CAYNSZ010000059.1:4042-7716 GCA_964400075.1 uncultured Planctomycetia bacterium | reverse complement strand
AAGGAGGTCAAATGAGGCAGCTATTTTTCAAGCCGGAGGCGCAGAAAAATAGCGTAGCCGAATTTGACCCCCACACCAATTGTAGGTTATTAGTATTGGCTGGTCAATTGGTGTGGGGGTTTAATTCACAGACGGCCTTGACATCGTGGATGTCAAGGCCTATGACTTACGCTCGTGAGTACACTCGCGTAAGTCATCTGCTCATTAAAGGAGGTTTCCCATGAAGATAGCCCATGAACAGAAACCGCAGGCCACAGTCTGCCGGGTTGAAGGCGAAATAAATCTCAATACTTCCCCGGAGCTGCGGAAAGCCTTTGACGGATTTATGAAGAATAACGTCAAAAACGTGGTCATTGATTTTTCCGCGGTGCCGTACATTGACAGCTCTGGCCTGGCCACCCTCATCGAATTATTCCAGCGCCTGAAGAAAGTCAATGGAAAAATGCGTATCTGCTGTGTTCCCGAGAAGGTCCGCAATGTCTTCGAAGTAACCAAGCTACACAAGATCTTCGAAGTTTATGACGACCAGGAGTCTGCGCTGGAGAATTTCTAAATGGTAAGCGCACTCGGTGCTTTTTTCATCGAACTGTACGGGGTGATTGTCGGGGTGTGTTCCCTTTTGTGGGGGATCATCTACTGGATTTTTATCGGGCCGTTTCAGAAAGGGAAGTTCGCCAGCCGCCAGAGCGTGGTTCACCAGATGATTTTTGCCGGCCTGCGGTCGGCGGTAATCGTTTTTTTCGTCACTATTTTTACCGGCATCGTGCTGGCCATGCAGTCAGCCTACCAGCTTGAGCGCATGGGCGCGACGCTGTACGTGGCGTCCTTAGTCTCGGTATCGTTGTGCCGGGAGCTTGGCCCAGTGTTGACGGCGCTGGTGATCGCCGGGCGCGTGGGTTCGGCAATCGCAGCCGAATTAGGGACCATGAAGGTAAGCGAACAGATAGAGGCGCTTGAGATCATGGCCATAAATCCGGTACGGTTTTTGGCAGTCCCCCGGTTTCTGGCCCTACTCATCATGCAGCCATGCCTGACGGTCTTGGGAAACCTTTCCGGCATTCTCGGGGGGCTGCTGGTAGGAGTCGGCAGTTTGCATATCAACGCCGACCTCTATATGCAGACCAGCTTTAAATACCTTGAGCTCAAAGATATCTACACCGGGCTCATCAAGTCCTTGGTATTCGGCATGATTATCGCTCTCATCGGCTGTTTTGAAGGTTTGAATACCAAAGGAGGCGCGGAGGGTGTCGGTAAGGCGACCACGCGCAGCGTGGTCGTCAGTTTTATTCTCATTATCCTGGCCGACTGCGTGCTCACGTCTCTTTTTTATTTTTCCCAGATGTAAGGATACACGATAATGAATAGGAATTGCGATAGTAAAGAAACAATTGTATCGTTACGCAACGTTACCAAATACTTTCAGGATACCAAAGTTATTGACAATGTCAGCCTCGATATCTTCTGCGGCGAGACCTTTGTCATCATGGGTTGCTCCGGCTCGGGCAAAAGCACGCTTCTCAGGCTGATGACCGGCGGGATTCGGCCTGATGAGGGCTCAGTCATCATCAAAGGTAAAGACATCGTCACCGCTTCGGACCACGAGCTCGATGAGGTGAGAAAATCCTTCGGTATGTGCTTCCAATATTCAGCCTTGCTTGATTCGCTCACGGTTGAGGAAAACGTCTCCCTGCCGCTGCGGGAGCACACCAAACTGGCCGATGACATCATCAGGATTATCGTCAAAATGAAACTTTCTCTGGTCGGATTGCGCGGTTATGAGCATTACTATCCCTCCCAGATTTCGGGCGGGATGCGCAAACGCGTTGGCCTGGCGCGGGCTATCGCGCTTGATCCGGCCATTGTCTTTTATGATGAACCGACTTCAGGGCTTGACCCGGTAGTGGGAGGAGTGATTGACAAGCTCGTCAAGGATTTAAGCGCCAAACTCCTGATTACCTCCATAGTGGTCACGCACGACATGCAGAGCGTTTTTAACATAGCCGACCGTATCGCCATGGTGTATAAGGGCAGGATTATTGCCGTCGGCGATGTCGGATTTATCAAAAATACCGACGATCCCTTTGTCAAACAATTCATCAACGGCGATCCCCTCGGGCCGATAGATATGTTTAAAGAAGATATTGGCATGGAGGAAGTCCTGGGGCTATGAGCGCACGCCCGAAAGCATTCTCGCATAAGTTGTCCACTCATTATATATCCGCCTCGCAATGCTCGGCGGATATCAATTCGACTACGGTCTTTTCGCTCGTTTACTCGCGAAAAAACCAAGTCTCATTGAAGGAGGCATCGCTATGAAGAAGTATAGCCGGGAATTTAAAGTCGGAGTATTTTTTATTCTCTGTGTCGTAGGGTTTATCTATCTGGTCTTAGGCACGGGAAAAGTCGATATCAAACAGGACGGCTATTACCTCTACGTGGTATTTGACGAGATCGCCGGGCTCAATACCAAAGCTCCGGTGATGCTCAACGGCCGCGAGGTAGGAAAAGTCAAGGATATTCAAATTTCCTACAAGGATACCCAGACAAAAATTATTCTTAAACTCTGGGTCAGCCGCGACGCCAAGGTCCGGGATAAAGCAACCGTTTCCATTAAAACCCTTGGGCTTATGGGAGAGAAATACATCCAGATTGCCTCAAGCCAGGGTGAGACCTTTATTGAGCCGGAAACCACCCTGACCGGCAAGCCCTATATGGATTTAGACGTACTCATGGATCAGGCTACGACCATATCGGCAGACATCGGGGTCCTGGTCAGTAACGTGAACGGCCTGACTGATGAGGTGAAAAAATTGACTTTGAACTTAAATGATACGGTCGAAACCAACCAGGAAAGCATTTCCCGGACCATCAAGAACCTTGAGGTTACTTCCGAGAATATCGAAGCCATGAGCCAGGACATAAAGGCTCATCCCTGGAAATTGCTGTTTCGCGGCAGGGAGAAGTAGCGGAAAGACACGCAGTCCTTGCTTGCCAGCAGCGTAATGCTTCAGTATTTCGGTAACGGCAAGGGTAATGAAGCCCGTTTCGGTTACGTACAGCGGTAACGTTAAAATAACATATGGAATATAGACGTCAGACGTAACCCCTGCCTGCCCGGCAGGCAGGGATACGGGCATCTTAATTCTTCCGACTTCGGCGGAAGAATTAACGTAGCCCATAGACGTTACCGAAATTGTGAGTAGTACACGGCAGGCATAGTCCACAGTCCAGAGCGGGAAGTAAGGCTTGATATTATTACCCATCGAAAAAAGATTTAATAGTAGTATAATACCTTACAGATTACGAACAGTAGATGTGCCTGGAAGATGCATTTAAATATTCTAAACTGTCGACCAGGGACTAAAAAAGGAGGGGGTATGAGAAGGTTTGTAGTATTCTTATTCCTACTGCAGTTTGGTTTGGCAGCCTCAGTGTGGGCGCAGGTGGCAAAAATCATTGATGTGGAGGGAGACGTCCAGGTGAAAGCTGATCAGCTGGCTTCCTGGCAAAAAGCGAAACCACAAACATACCTGGACCGGGAAGCAGAGATTATGACCGGGGTGGCTTCTGAATGCAGTATCGCCTTTGATGAGCAGCTTGAGAATATCCTGACCATAAAAGAGAATTCTCATATCGCGCTTGAGAATATCAAGCCCGGCAAAATCCATTTACCC
>CAYNSZ010000059.1:1801-4032 GCA_964400075.1 uncultured Planctomycetia bacterium | reverse complement strand
AAGGAAGAGTGTTTTCTTTAATCGACGACATCGTTTCGATAAAAGAGTTTACCGTGCGCACCCCCACGGCGGTTGCCGGCGTCCGGGGCACGGGCGATTCGGTCGAAGCAAATGATAACGGCACCACCGTGAAATGTTTTGAAGGGACCGTGAACGTTGAAGGCGTAAGCCCCCAGGGTTCCCCGACCCAAGACCCGCTCCTTGGCGCTGGCTCCGGCGTGGATGTCGATAACCAGGGAGACATCGGCGACCCCTTTGATTTAGGCGACGAAGATTATGAGGAGTGGAATGATTTTAAAGATGACGTGAATGACCTGCGCGCTGGCGACGGCGAAGACGAAGATGATTCCGGCGATGACGATTTAAGCGGTTTAGAGGATGAGCAGGATGATGATGTCAACGACCGGGGGTATGAGGAATTGCGAGAGGAACTTGAAGAAGAGCCGTGCCCACCTAACGGCGGCCCATCAATGGGCGAGTAGTCCCCAACCCGGTTGTTAAAGCAAAAGGAGCGGCTATGAAAGAGAAGCATTTGCTTACTTTTGTATTGTTACTGTGGTTGTTCTTTCCTTACGGTGTCTTCTGTCAGCTGCCGCAAGAGCGGGAAGAGCGGCCGCTGCGAGAGGAAAAACTATATCAGCCCACACCCACCTCAAAATTTTCTCATCGGGCCGGGGTATTTGTGGGCTATGATAGTAATCCTCGGCTTTCGCTTGAGCGAAAAGGCGATGTGTTCGAGGAATTTGTTTACTCGCTTGATTACAGCAAGCCGCTCATTGAAGGCCTGCGCCTGTTTTTTGACTATGACCTGCGGTTTGAAAATTACCACGAGATTACCGACATCTCAAATACCCTGAATCATTTCCGGCTCGGTCTGGATAAGAAATTCTCCCTTTGCTCGGTCGGTGTGGGCTATGATGCCGGGCTTATCACCTATCTGAACGACGACAGCGATTTCCTCCTGCATAAAGGTTTTGTTTACCTGGCAAAAAAAATCGGAGCCAAAACCTATCACAAGCTTCAGTTTGAACAGGGCGCAAAAGATTATTTTGATATAAGCTCACTCGGTGACTCTCTGGGAAGCGCCCAGGAGAAAGAGCGTCTGGATCGGCGTCTGGCTGCCCGGTACTCCTTGAGCGTGCGGCCGAACCAAAAGACAAAACTGGGCTGTGAATTCGAGTTCTCCCGCAATGATTCCAACGCCCGCTATCTTGATTTCTACGACTGGCTCGCCTACGCACCCTCAGCCAGCTTTGATTACCAGCTGCTCAAAGACCTATACCTTTTGTCGCGGTTCCAATCCCAAGGCTTGAAATAAACGTATTTATGTACCTTTTGTCGCGGTTCGGCTACCGCAGAAAAGGATATGATTCCCGTACCATTACCAACGGTACCGACAAACAGCACGATAATCTCTACAGCGGCAGCGTCGGAGTTCGGGTATTGCTCAAGGAGAAAGATTCTCTTTCGCTGGAATATACCTACCGCGATAACGATTCAAATGACGATCTCCAGGAATATTCCGAAAATGTCATCACCTGCGGCTGGCAGCATAATTTTTGATGTAGCCCCACGCGTATGCGCCTGGTACCCGGATATACCCTCCTTCGGAGGATCATCCGCCTTCCGCAACACCATAGGGCGGAATCCGCCGAAGTCCTCCTACGCTCTTTCGAGCTTCGGAGGATCCGCCGAAGCCACGTAAAGGCGAAGGCGGACAATATTTATCGCACACCTTCGGACATGCTTGTGGCGCCGAGCGAAGGCGGATGAGGCCGACATCCGATTCTGCCCGGAGAACCCCGTTTGATGCATAGATGAATTTTCTTAAAAAAATCCCTCCCGGAGCGGTGGCGCTCCTTTTTTTCTTTATCGCCACAATCATCGTATCAGGATTGCGGGTCGTCAATAATTATGAGCTTGAGTTCTATGATTTACGCTTCAGGCTCAGGCCAACCCTACCGGCATCTGACCAAATAGCGATTATTGAAATAGACGATACTACCCTGGCCAATCTCAATACCTGGCCGATAAGCCGGGATTTTCACGCTATTTTGGTCGATGTCCTCACTCAGGCAGGAGCCAGAGCAGTAGTCTTTGACATGTTTTTTGATGAACCCACGCTTGACGATGAGCCGTTCATCCAGAGTATCTATGAAAATGGTTCTGTCTACGCTGGCCTGGCTTTTTTGAATCTTAGCCGGCCCCGGGGAGTTGGTTTCCCCGTGAGC
>CAYNSZ010000059.1:973-1791 GCA_964400075.1 uncultured Planctomycetia bacterium | reverse complement strand
CCTCCTCGGCGGCGGTGAAGACGCCGTAGACGTGGGCCCGGCTGCGCGCGGCCGTGAGCGACGAGGCTCTCGGTCAGAACCGCGATGATATCCAGGAGGTCTTGCGGGGAGAAGGCCACATCAACGTTACCATAGGCCCTGACGGTAAATACCGCAGCATCCCCTTGTTTATTCAATACCAGGACAGCCTCACCCCTCATCTTGGCCTTCGAGTGGCCGCGGAAGCGCTGGGCATAGATTGCAGCAAGGCAGTTCTGCGTCACGGCAGCGTGCGTATCGACAACAAGCTCACCATACCGGTATCCTCTCAGGGTGAGTTTATGATCAATTACCCGGGGAAGTGGGATAAGACATTTGCCCGCTACTCCTACCTTAAAATCCTGAAAGCCTACCGGGATAGTGAAAAGGGCCTAACCCCGGAGCTTGATTTATCGCGGCTGAAAGACAAGATTTGCTTCATCGGGCTTACCGCTGTAGGCACGCACGATTTACGGGCAAACCCCCTTGAAAACAATTATCCCATGTTGGGTTTGCAGGCAAGCGTCTGCCGCAGCGTTTTGACCGGTCAGTTTATCCGCGATGTCGGAGCCGGCGTCAATACGCTCATCAACATTTTTATTTTTGTCTGTAGCTTGCTCATCAGTTCCCAGAAGAATTTTGTGCGTTCGTTGCTGGGCTGTGTCGGCATGGGGATAGCGTATTTTCTGCTCTCGGTGGTTCTGTTCAGCGGTGCAGGCATCTGGATTGACCTGTTTCTGCCGTTAGGCATCATCATCTTAAGCTGGGTGGGCATGACCGTGTATAAGCTCTTTGACCAA
>CAYNSZ010000059.1:0-963 GCA_964400075.1 uncultured Planctomycetia bacterium | reverse complement strand
GTCGGCGCCAGCTTCTTGAGAAAGAACTGGATATCGCCCGCCAAATCCAGCAGAGTTTCTTGCCGGCGGACATCGGCGATTTTGCAGGGATAGATATCTTTACTTTTATGAAGCCGGCAAAGTTTGTCGGCGGCGACTTATACGATACTATCCGGCTGGATGAACACCGGCTGGGGGTATTTATCGGCGACGTCTCAGGTAAGGGCGTGCCGGCAGCATTGATTATGGCCCAGACTATAACTCTGTTCAGGATTTTTGCGAAACAGCACAATGACCCGGCAGCGGTGCTCATCCGCATGAATCAGGAGCTTTCCCGGGTATTAAACGGCAGGTTTGTCACCGCGCTCTATCTTATCATTGACCGCTCAAATTACAGCCTCTTGGCCGCGTGCGCCGGGCATTCGCCGATTATTTTTTTCAACGTAGCCAACGAGAAAGTTGATGAGTTCCTGCCTGATTCAGGGCTGCCGCTGGGAGTGATGGAGGCGGCGGAGTACACAAGCTTTTGCAGGCCATTGGCTGAAGGGGATAAATTTTTACTGTATACTGACGGCGTGACCGAAGCACGCGACCACAAGGGAGAAGAATTCGGCGAGGAGCGCATGAAAGAGGCGCTTTTAAAAAACAGAGCGTTAAGCAGCAAGGGTATCATTGACGTTCTCCAGGCGAACCTGTTCCAGTTTTCCCGGGGCCTTCCCCAATTTGATGATATTACCATAATCATCCTGGCTCTGGTGCGGGATTTATGATAGGGAAAAAAGCTTTTCATATTTATTTTTTTCCCTATAATAGAAAAGCGGTTATAATGGGTGATTCATGTCAGTTTGGTTATGGTTTTTTCGCCCGCTTACTCGTAAAAAGACCAAGTCTCATTGAAGGGTTATCTAGATATATATCTGCCTCGCTGTATACCGGGTAAATTCTCTGGCGAGACTTTACCCGGACTCGGCAGATATCTCCCGC
>CAYNSZ010000058.1:1280-7739 GCA_964400075.1 uncultured Planctomycetia bacterium | reverse complement strand
AATGAAACCAGCATTTTTCCAAGCCCCGGCGCAGGAAAAATGCTCGGTTGAATTTTCCGCCGAAGGCGGATCCGCCCAGATAAAAAATTAAGGTGGCGGAGACCCCCACACCAATTGGCCAGCTAATACTAATAATCTACAATTGGTGTGGGGGTTTAATTCGCAGACGTCCCGCCTGGGCGGGACTACAACTTACGGTCGTTCATTACCTTCGCTCCGTAAGTTGTCTGCTCATTAAAGGAGGCGCTATGGTCGTGAAGAATGTTATAAAAGAGATAGAAGACAGCATGAAGAAAGCTATTGAAGCTACCCGACGGGAGCTCGCCGAGCTTCGCTCAGGGCGTGCCAATCCAAAAATGGTCGAGGGGATACGGGTTGACTATTACGGCACGCCGATTTTATTAAAAGAAATTGCTACCATCGGGGTTCCTGAAGCGCGCATGGTAGTTATCAGCCCGTATGATCCTTCCTCATTGAAGGAGATCGAGAAGGCTATTATGCAGTCAGAATTAGGCATTACTCCGGTCAGTGATGGTAAGATTATCCGGCTTATCGTGCCGCCCCTGTCGGAAGAACGCCGTGATGAACTAATAAAGATTGTGCGCAAAGTTTCCGAGGAAGGGAAAGTTTCGGTGCGTACCGTGCGCCGGGACGGTAAAGAAAAGATCAAGAGCCTCGAGAAAGACAAAAAAATTTCTGAAGATGAACGTTTTAAGGCAGAGGAAGAGTTGCAGCATTTAACCGATAAATTCATCAGCGACCTTGACGCTCTGTTAGTAGAAAAAGAAAAGGAGCTCCGAGAGTTTTAGTTAATCGCCCGCGATGAAATCCGGCGATTATCCTTCGCGGTTCCTGCATAGCGTGAAAATTTTGTTAAAAAAATTTTCACGCAGAACCAGCGAAGCCTATTGGCCCGCCGGATAGCCGAAAAATCTCGCTGAGAATTTTCGCATATCTAGCGGAGGCGGGAAAGACAGAGTTTAGCCCGGGGAGATTCATTTCAGCCGCGCTTTTTTTACATTTTCAGCGGTAAGGTTTTTCTGGTATAATTAACTAGTATGGAAACGCTGCTATGGTATTTTGGGGGCTTTAGTCTCCTTTGGTTTGGCTCGGTCATCGCCACCGGCATCCTTGCCAGCTATAAAAGAGCATCAGTAGTCGGCTTTGTGTTTTTAGCTCTTTTTCTGGGGCCGATAGCGCTCCTGATTGTCCTGCTGCTTCCTTCAGCCGCGCGCACGGCCGCGCAAGGCAGTTATTCTAGCGATGACGCCCGCCGGGAACTTTCTCTTATTAAATATTCTTTTTCCGCTTTGCAGGCGCGGATACACGCTTTAGAAGAAAAGCTTTCTCTCCGGCCCCAGCCCCAGGCGCCTCTTCCGGAGGCCACCGCGCCTTTACCTCAGGTTCCAGCTCCCAGGGTTCAAGCGCTTGCCTCTGAATCGGCGCGGGCTGAAGGAGAGGGGTTTGAGTTTGTCTTCGGTAAGTACTGGCTCAGCCGCATCGGTATTGTCCTGTGTTTTCTGGGGCTTTCCTTTTTTATCGGATACACTTTTAAATATCTGAATGCCCTTGCAAAAATACTCATCGGCTATTGCGCGGCCGGAGCGTTTTTTGCCTGGGGCCATTTTTTATTGAAGCGTAAGCAGTATGTCAAAGTCGCCACTGCAATTCTGGGCGGAGCCTGGGGATTCCTGTACCTGGTAACCTACGCCATGCATTATATTGAAGTTACCCGCATCATCTCAAACCCCATCCATGAGCTGTGGCTGCTAGTCCTGGTAAGCTTTGCCGCTATCTTTTATAATCTCAAGTACCGTTCGTGGGTGGTGACTTCATTGACATTTTTGCTTGCCTTTGTCACCGCCGGCTTGGGCGGGATCGATTACTCCAGCGTTTTTTACTGTATTTTACTTTCCGGCTGTATTGTCTATTTCAGCGCGCGCCTGCAGTGGCATAAATTCCTGCTGTTTACCATGCTGGGGATATATATCACCTATATGTGGTGGATACACCCCCACATTTTCACCACCTTCCTGGTAACCGCCCGTTTTACCATACCCGTCTATCAGTTCCAGCTTGCCTTCGGGGTGCTTTTGGGAACCTGGCTTTTTTTCAGTTTCGGCCTTTTCTTCATGAATACAAACACCGCCGAAAAATTATTATATGTGACCAGGGCCCTGCTTGCCAACGCCGGGCTTTTTACCATGCTCGGCTTAAGCGAGTTATACCGGGTACAGCCGTTTCTTGAGGTGCGCTGGGATATCCGTTACTGGTTTCTGCTTTTGTTGGCAGGTATTTATTTTATCTTCGCTTTATTGTTCCGGTTGGCGGCCAGGACAAGGCTCCTGGTAGCCTGTTGCTGCAGCGCGTTTATTTTAACGACCATGGCTGGTTTTATAAAGTTTCAGAGCCTGAGCGTATCTATCTTCTGGCTCCTGCTCATGGCGGTATTGATGGCGCTGGGGGTCTATTACCAGGAGCGCTGGTACCGGTTCTTAGCCAGGGTGTTGACCGTCATGGTCATGGCGCGGCTGTTTATCATTGACTATCATTCCCCTCGCCTGTACCTGTTGTTCGGCAATGGGAGTAAACACGCGGTCGTCATATTTTTGTTTACCGCGGCCATTTTTTACCTGCTGGGGTATTATTTGAAAACCGCCAGAATCAGCAGACGCCTTCTACCCCAGGAAGACAGCTTTTGCCGCGGCTACTATTCTGTTTTTGCCGCGGTCCTGTTCGTGTTCATACCTTTTTCCCGCCATACCATGAGTTTTTTCTGGAGTCTTCAGGTTTTTGGTTTATTTTTAGCAGCGACGTTCAGCCGTGAGCGGATATACCGGGTCATCGCGGCTGTGGCCTGCCTGTTTTTGACGACGCGGTTGTTCGCGGTGGATTTTTTTATGGACCGTACTTATGTGTTGGGTGGCTTTCGGCTTGAGCACAATGTGCTTTTGTTTGTCTGGACAGCGCTTGGCTTTTTTGGTTTGCGTTGGCTGATCAAGGCCAGGAAAAACCTCAACCGGGTTTCAGCGGATGAGGATGTTATTTCAAAGGTATTGGTGGCCGTGGCTACGTTGTTGATAATCTTCTTGCTGGCTGAAGAAGCTTCCAGCCGGTGGCTTTCTTCAGTCTGGGCGCTCTCAGGCATGAGTTTATTGGGCTGCGGCTTTTACCTGCGCGATAAAATATTCCGGATATGCGCTCTTTGCGTATTTTCTCTGGCCTGCCTTCGGGTCATCGCCTACGATCTGGCCGGGGTCGACACCATTTACCGGATCATCGCTTTTATTTTCCTTGGCGCGGTGCTGCTGGGAGCGTCAATCGTGTATTCAAAGCTGATGAGCAGGCAGAACCCGCGGTCGCAATAGCAAACTCAACCGCGTATGGAAATCCAAATGTCAAATTCCAAAATCCAAAACTCTCCGCCCTTCATTAGAGCGGCAGACAGGAATCCGCCCGGATTAAAGACTGGGTTGGCGGAGGTGCTTGTTTGGAATTTGAGATTTGGTATTTGGAATTTGGAATTTTAAAAGTAGTGGCGTGAACCAAGCAGGGAGGTGTGGTATGGCAATGTATTTGATGCTGGGGAAATACTCGCTTGAAGCGGTCAAGGGCATAAGCGCGGCGCGCACCAGCCAAGTCACTAAGGTTATCGAAAAGACCGGCGGGAAAGTCAAGTCTATGTACGCTTTGCTCGGGCGCTATGACCTGGCTTTTTTGGTTGATTTTCCTGAAACCACAAACGCCATGAAAGCCTCTATAGCCGTTACCAAGTTGACCGGCATTGGTTTTAACACTTTACCGGCGGTGACGGTCGAGGAATTTGACGCCTTAACCGCTTAATCGGTCAGCCGCAAGGCCCACGGGATAAATGAGATTGACTTTACTCGGGGTAAAGCGAAAACTCCCGAAGCGGGCATCTTTTTAGGTAGGCCATGGTTGGTATTCGTTTAAACCAGTTCTTATGATACAATGCTAACGGTTCTTCGCAGCAGTAGGGCTGAGCATGAAAAAAATTTTACTCATTGATGACGAAAAAGATATGCTGGTTATTTTTAAGACTGTTTTGTCCAGCGCCGGCTATCAGGTGATTACCGCAGGCAACGGCAAAGACGGAGCCATAGCCGCCAAGAACCAGAAGCCTGATTTAATCTTTCTCGATATCAGGATGCCGGGCATGAGCGGGGTTACTACCTCCGACGTTTTGGGCAATGACCCGGTCACCAGGAATATCCCCATCGTCTACCTATCCAATTTGATCAAAAAGAATCAGGTGAGCGACGGCCACGTTGCCGGCAGTAAAATCGGCGATTTACACTTTTTGCCAAAGGCGTGCAGCAATGACGAGCTCTTACGCGAAGTCAGAAAACATATCGGAACGCCTCACGAGCCCTCTGATTCCCCGAGGGTGATTTAGTAACCGGCGCGGGCTTTGCGTGCATAAGGAGAAAAGGCGATAATGCAAAAAAAGGTATCTAGTGTTATCATCGAGTGCGTGCAGGGAAACATCGCCGCTCAACCTGAATTCATTGCCATCGTCAATGCTGGTAACGCCCAGCTCTTAAGCGGCGGCGGCGTTGCCGGCGCTATTCATAAAGCTGCCGGGCCAGGGCTGCAGCAAGAGTGCCAGCCACTGGCTCCTATCCGTCCGGGCCAGGCGGTGATCACCGGCGGCCATAAACTTCCCAATAAATACGTGATCCATTGCCTGGGCCCAGTCTATGGCGTAGATAAGCCGGAAGATAAGCTCCTAGCAGACTGCTACCGTAATGCCTTGCTCCGAGCGGAAGATCGGGGGATAGAGTCTATAGCTTTTCCTGCCATTTCTACGGGTATTTTCGGTTACCCGGTCAAAGAGGCGGCGCTCGTTTCTCTGAGGACAGTGGCTGACATGGCACCCTATTTAAAGGCCGTTAAACGCGTGCGATTTGTGCTCTATACTGACCGGGACCTGGCCATCCATGAACAGGCCTTATCAGAGATAACCACATAGGCTAAAATCCCCTCATATTGCCAATTACCCTTGAATTGTTTAGTTTTTTTTGTATTTTTGGTACCGTTTCAAGTGCTCGCTCCCCCTTCCTTGACACCCCTATTTTAATATGTTACCTTCAAATTAGGGGAAGATTTTAAGGTATATTATCTATACTAATCTTGGAAAATAAAATGAAAACCATTATTTTTTTAGTATTAACTGCTGCTATATTCCTATTCTCTTGTCTTCAGGTGGCCGAAGGCCAAGCAAGCCAAGACCAGGTTTATGTGAAAAAAATGCCCAGGCAAGGCAGGGATTTCGTTCCTGATGAGGTTATCGTAAAATTCAAATCCGGCGTTCCCGAAGCCCAAATAAGCCGCTGGAATGCAAGGCTGGGAGTTAAAACCCGCTCGGTTAGTTCCCTTGCCGGTTTCAGGCGCCTTCAAATCCCCCGGGGCAAGCAAGTCGCTGAAATGGTTGAAAGCTATCGCAAAAATCCCGACGTCGAATACGCTGAGCCTAATTACTATGCCCGTTACTCTGTCGTACCTCTGTGGCAGCCCAACGACCCGCTGTATCCACTCCAGTGGCACCTGAACAATGACACTAACGGCGGCATCAACATGGAAGCAGCCTGGACTATAACCACCGGCGACCCCAGTGTGATTATCGCGGTAATTGATACCGGCATCGCTTATGAAAATTACACCAAGGCAGGGGGTTATGGACAGCCGTCCATAACCTATTACCGCGCGCCGGATTTAGCCCAGACCCAGTTTTCCGCAGGATATGATTTTGTAGAGAATGATACTCATCCCAATGACGATGAAGGCCATGGTACTCATGTCGCCGGCACTATTGCCCAGAGTACCAATAACAGCTTGGGAGTTGCCGGAATAGCGTTTAATTGCACACTTATGCCGATAAAGGTTTTGGGGAGCAATGGTTCCGGCACCTACGCTGATATCGCCGAAGGAGTTATCTGGGCTGCTGACCACGGCGCCTCAATCATTAACATGAGTCTTGGAGGGGAATATGATTCAATTACGCTCCGCAACGCTTGCGCCTACGCGTATAATCAGGGCGTGACTATTGTCTGCGCTACCGGAAACGACGGCTACTGGGATTTTATTTCTTATCCCGCGGCTTATGATGAGTATTGCATTGCCGTAGGTGCGACCCGTTTTGATGAGACAGTTACGGATTATTCCAATTGCGGCGAGTCCATTGATATTACCGCTCCTGGAGGGGATACCTGGGTGGATCAGAACGGCGATGGCCAGCCCGATGGAGTCCTGCAGCAGACTTTCTGGGGAGGGCTTGGCAACTTTAACTATTGGTTTTTTGACGGCACTTCCATGGCCACTCCCCATGTAAGCGGTGTGGCTGCCCTGCTTATCTCCGCGGGTGTAGCCACGACCCCTGATGACGTGCGTCAGGCTTTGCAGGATACTGCCGAGGATAAAGGCCCTGCGGGCTGGGAC
>CAYNSZ010000058.1:0-1261 GCA_964400075.1 uncultured Planctomycetia bacterium | reverse complement strand
TGTCGATGCTTACGCGGCCCTGCTCTATAATCAGATTCCCAATGACCCGCCGGTGGCTGATGTTGGCGGACCCTATAACGGCACAGAAGACGTGGCGGTCAATTTCGACGGTTCAGGTTCTTTTGACCCCGATGCCGACGACATCACCTATGCATGGAATTTTGGCGATGGGGGTACGGCAACGGGCGTCAATCCTTCTCATGCCTATTTAGCTGGCGGAGATTATACCGTGAGCCTGGTAGTCAATGACCGCAGGGAGAGTTCAGCGGCTTCCACAACCACCGCCACTATCGTCGAAGTAAACGACCCGCCGGTTGCTGCCGCAGGCCAGGACAGGTCTGCGCAGACTAACGCAGCGGTCAGTTTTAGCTCTTCCGGATCTTATGACCCTGACGGTTCGATTACCGCTTACTTATGGAATTTCGATGACGGCAGTACCTCGGCCCTGGCTAATCCCAGCCACGCCTTTGCGGCTGCCGGTGTTTATACGGTTACCCTTACCGTTACCGATAATGACGGCGCCACTGATGATGATACCGCAGTCATCACCGTGACTGACCAGCCGCCGGCGATAGTGGCGTTTTCAGACAGTTTTGAGATAAACGAATGGAACAACTTATGGACTGAAGACAGCCAGAATGACTGGTATCGTTCTCAACAACGCGCAGTTGACGGCATGCGGTCAGCTGAGGCCGACGGCCCTGCCAGTAACGCTAAAATTACCTCCAAGTCGATCAATATGCAAGGTAAACATAACGCCCGTATAACCTTCTGGTGGTATATCACCTCGAACCTTGACACGGGAGAATACCTCGCGTTTGACACTTCGTTTAACAACGGTTTTACTTGGACCGAACGTAAGCGCCTGAAAGGCAATGTTGACACCGAGAATAGCTGGCATGCGGTAAGCCTTGAATTGTACAACATCACCAAAACTAGTCTCAGGATACGCTTCAAGGCAAAGATGTCTGACGCTAGCGAAGATGCGGATGTGGACAACGTGCGGGTCGAAGTCTGGTAGGCTGATTCAGGCGTTTGTATTATAACTGCAATAAGGCTCATTTTTTCAAGAAGTGCCGGTTTTTTTTAACCGGTATTTTTCTTTTTCTCCTCCCCGTGCTGCAGAGGCTAAAAAAGCTTTCTGGGATTTATTTAATCGCCTGCGGGAAAACGCCGGGCTTTAGGCCAACAGGCCACTCTGTTGGGTAGCCCGGGGATGAAAGCATGCGATTATCTTCCGGGATGCCTGTATACCGTGAAA
>CAYNSZ010000057.1:7064-7748 GCA_964400075.1 uncultured Planctomycetia bacterium | reverse complement strand
CGTTGTGTGCGGCCAGCCAGTGGGCACGCTCTTTCATGCCCAAGCCAAGATCGGCCGGGCGCGTAAGCGCTGGATTATTTTCAGTAAGAAAGCCAAAGGAAAAATCTCTATCGATGCAGGCGCGCAAACGGCGCTTTTAGAGAAAGGCAAGAGTTTACTGGCGGTCGGTATCACCTCAGTTGAGGGTACTTTCAAGAGCCAGGACGCGGTACAAGTGGTGGATAGCCAGGGAGCGCTCCTTGGCTACGGTATCGTCAACTATGACGCCAAAGAGCTGCAGGAGTCTCAGCAGAAGAAATTTGGAAAAGAAGTCATCCACCGCGATAACTTCATCCGGGCCTTTGACGGGTGGTACGACTATGAAGGAGGCTGCAGGGCATGAGCGCCTATGTCCAGAATTTAGTCACACAAGCTAAAGCAGCAAGCGTTCGCCTGGCCAGGCTTACCAGCCAGCAGAAGAATAAAGCCCTGCGCGCGATGGCTGAAGCTTTGGTGCGTGAAAAGAAATTTATTTTAAAAGCTAACGCGAAAGACATTCAGCGGGCGCAGGCGCGTAAGCTCAAAGCCAGTTTCATCGAGCGGCTTACCCTTGATGAAAAAAGGATTAGCCAGATGAGCTGTTCCCTGAAGCAGGGCGCCGCCCTGGCCGTAGCTCACCGCGTTCAGGGCGCGCAAGCCGTGGAT
>CAYNSZ010000057.1:4525-7054 GCA_964400075.1 uncultured Planctomycetia bacterium | reverse complement strand
GGCCCAACGGCATAGAGTTGGCAAAGGTGCGGGTTCCCCTGGGAGTGGTGCTGATTGTTTATGAAGCGCGGCCGAATGTGACTAGCGATTGCGTCGGCCTATTGTTTAAGACTTCCAATGTGGGTATCCTGCGGGGAGGCAGGGACGCCTGCCATTCCAACCAGGCCATCGGCGATACCTTGAGCCGGGCTATAAGAAAAAGCGGCGTAAATTTCAACGCTTTTTTTGTGGTTGAGCGTACCGGGCATACGGTTGTCAATGAACTCCTGCGCCAGGATGCCTTTATCGATTTAGTCATCCCCCGCGGCGGAGAGGCCTTGATACGCGCGGTTGCCCGGACTTCGCTGATACCGGTGATCAAGCATTATAAAGGAGTGTGTCATATTTTTATCGATGAGAGCGCCGATGCCCGGCAGGCAGTAGAGATCTGCGTCAATGCTAAAGCCCAGCGGCCGTCAGTATGCAATGCCGTAGAAACTATCCTGGTGCATAAGAAAATCGCCGCCAAAATCCTTCCGCAGCTTAAACACGCCTTTGACGCCTGCGGGGTTACCATCCGGGGAGATAGCAAGACGCGCGCGGTGATTTCCGGTATCGAAAAAGCCACGGCCAGCGACTGGACCACTGAGTATCTGGACCTGATTGTTTCAGTGGGGGTCGTCAAGAGCATCGATGAAGCCATACGGCATATCAATACCTACGGTTCGCATCATACCGACAGCATAGTGAGCAAAAGTAAAGCCAATATCCGCGCCTTTCTTAAGGAAGTCGATTCCGCGTGTTGTTTTGCCAATATATCGACGCGCTTTAGCGATGGCTTCCAGTTCGGCCTGGGAGCTGAAATCGGCATCTCAACCGATAAGCTGCACGCCCGCGGCCCTATGGGATTGGAAGAGTTGACTACTTATAAATGGATAGCCAGGGGCAACGGCCAAATCAGGACATGAATCAAAGAGTAGAGAGTAGAGAGTACAGAGAAAAGGGTGTTATTTTTTACTCTCTCCTCTCTCCTCTCTGCTCTCTACTTTAAAGTGTATGAAGATAGGTATTCTTGGAGGCACTTTTAATCCGCCGCACATCGGCCATCTTATCTTAGCGCAGGAAGTATGCCAGAAGCTTGGCCTCGATAAGATATTTTTTATCCCTACGAATCTACCGCCGCATAAAGAAAGCCACAATGTATCGTGCCGGCACCGTTTGAAGATGACCAAGTTGGCAGTCGGGGCCGATAAGCGCTTTGAAGTCCTAGATTTAGAGCTGCGCCGGGGCGGAGTTTCCTACACCATCGATACGGTACGAGAATTAAAGCGCGCCTGGCAGAAGGCAGAATTTTATCTCATTGTCGGCTCGGATTTAGCCAATGATTTCCCGACCTGGAGGTATTTCGCCGATTTGAAGAAAGCCGTGAATATCGTGGTGGCCAAACGCCGCGCCCACCCCTTAAAAAAGAGGGATAAATTTATCGTGGTCAACATCGTGCAGATGGGAATTTCCTCTTCCCACATACGGGGATTGCTTAAAAAAAGATTTTCCATACACTATCTGGTTACCAATGAGGTTGCGCGGTATATTAAGAAAAATAAGTTATATAGGTAGCAATGCGTAAAGGGCATGGCGGACAAACATAGCATGCCGTGCACTTTGCATTTTTTTCTCATCGATATCTTCTAAGAAAGGAGCCTACATGATTAAGTTCGGTACTGACGGCTGGCGGGCGATTATCGCTGAAGATTTTACCTTCGCAAACGTGAAGGTCGTTTCCCAGGCGATTGCCGATTATCTTCGAAAAAAGAATAAATCCAGGCTCACGGTGGTCATCGGTTATGACCGCAGATTTCTTTCGGCTGAATTTGCCCAGACCGTGGCACAGGTTCTGGCCGCCAATGCTATCCATGTCGATGTCTCAGACCGCGACGTTCCTACGCCCCTGGTAAGTTTTCACTGCGCTCATGGTAACTACGATAATGATTACCGCCTCTCACAATCCAGCCCAGTTCAATGGATTGAAGATTAAGACCCCCGAGGGAGGTTCGGCCGATAAAAGCCTCACCGATACCATCGAGAAGTTGCTTTATAAAAGCCGGCTGCGGTTTTTTGAACGGGAGGCTGCGGTCAAGCAGGGGCTCCTGCGCTTTAAGGATTTAACCAAAAGCTATGTCGACTTTTTCGACCGCTTTATCGATTTGAAAAAAGCGCGCCGGTTAAAGCTCAAAGTCCTGGTCGACGACATGTACGGCTCAGGCGACCAATTCGTTGAGACCATTCTTTCATCCAGCCGAACTCGGTTTGAGTATATGCACAATGAATACAATCCTTCGTTTGGGGGTATTCATCCTGAACCGGTGGAGGCTAACCTCCGGGAGATGATCGCCCGGATGAAGCGCGGCGGCTACGATGTGGGCCTGGTCTTAGACGGCGACGCTGACCGTATAGCCCTCATCGATTCCCGGGGCAATTATATTAATGCCCAGGTCATCCTGCCCTTGCTGGCTATCCACATGATCAAAAACCGTAAGGCCAAAGGCGGAA
>CAYNSZ010000057.1:1083-4515 GCA_964400075.1 uncultured Planctomycetia bacterium | reverse complement strand
TTTGGATTGCTATTCATCGTGATCCTGTTCATCGCCAAGGTGGCCCAGGTCTACCTGGGAAATACCGGAATTTATTTATCAAGCTTTGTTTCGGGATTTGCCGATGTGGACGCGGTAGCGCTTTCCCTGGGAGTAGCCTGCTATGAGACCCCGGTTGGTTTTAAATACCTTTCACAATTATTCAAGGAAAATCTTATCGCCATCGGCGGCGAAGAGGCCGGAGGCATCGGCGTTGCCGGATATATCCCGGAGCGGGACGGCTCCTGCGCGTTCTTGTTGCTTTTAGAGATGCTTGCTTGTGAGGGCGTTGATTTTCAAGCCTTGCTTGAGCGCTTTTTTAAGCGCTACGGCCGCTATCATTACAGTCGCACCGCTATCCCGGTAAAAAGCCTCACCAAGAGCCTTGATGATTTGAAGCTGCCGCATAGGCTGTGCGGAGCGCCGGTCGAAAGAATCAACACTCTTGATGGCATTAAACTGATCACCCGCACCAACTGGCTCATGCTGCGTCAGTCTGGCACCGAACCTATTGTGAGAATCTACGCTGAAAGCAAAAAGAAAGCCGAGGCCGATGAGCTGGTTGCCTTAGGCAAAAAGCTCGTATATGCTTTATAGTATCTGCAAGAACCTTCTCTATATCTTCTTTGTTTTGTTTTGCAGATTCGACATACAGGGAAGAGAGTGTATCCCGCGCCGCGGGCCGTTTATCCTGGTTTCAAACCATGTCTCTAACCTCGACCCGACCGCTGTCGGCTGTGCCTGTCCCCGCAAGCTTTCTTATCTGGCCAAAGAGGAGTTATTCAGCACTAAGCTGTCGGCTGCTTTTTTACGCAGGCTGGGTTGTATACCGGTGAAGCGCCAGAGAGCCGGCATAAAGACTCTGCGGCAGTGTCTTGAGACGTTACGGCTAAGGCCCCTGTTGATTTTTCCTCAGGGCCGCCGGAGCGCGGATTTTGATGCGGTGGGTAATGGCGTTGGTTTTCTTCAAAAAAAGACCGGCGTGCCGGTGATTGCCGCGCGGGTCTTTGGTACTGATAAGGTGATGCCCAAAGGCGCTCTTTTGCCCCGGCCGGCTCAAATAAAGGTAATTTATAGCCTGGTTGACGGAATCCTGCCCCAAGATACAGAGGATGTGATAACCGCCAAGATCGTCAACAAGATCAAAAATCTCTAACTGATTGTTTAGCTTTAGGTTAAGATAGAAATCTGCGTTGCCTTTGCCCGCCTTAACTTTTGTTTTTGCTGTTGACAAAGATTAGAATTTAAGAGATAATTGATAAAATTTTCAGGCGGACATTGAGCGCCAAAGGCGCTCAAACCAGGTATATCCGGCAAAAGCTGCCTCAATTTGAGGCTGCCTCGTGCTGGGTTTATACGCGTTGCCGTGAGCCAAGGCAAGCTTAAAGCTGTCCTTGTCGATCGCAGGTCCGTTATAAGGAGGAAATTCCTGTATGGAGAATGTTTCAACGGAATTGGCAAGTGCCTACTATAATTCGATCAAGGAGCTCACGGAAGGAGAGGTTGTCAAGGGCAAGATCGTCCGGGCCACTCCCACGGAGGTTATCGTCGATGTCGGGTACAAGTCAGAAGGGATAATCCTGCGGGAGGAATTCCAGGGCGTGGATATCGACAGTCTCAGCGAAATCGAAGTGTATATTGATACGGTTGAGGATGAAGAGGGTAAAATCATCCTTTCCTACAAAAAAGCCCGGGAGGCTAAGGGTTGGTTTACGCTTGCCAATGATTATAAAGAAGGGGATTTAGTCACCGGGACAATCTCCCGCCAGATCAAGGGCGGCTACATGGTGAACGTGTTTGGCGTTGAAGGATTCCTGCCGCAGAGCCTCTCATCGTTTCGCTATATGAACGGTGAAGAGATTATCGGCTCAACCTTCAATTTTCAGATCATCCGGATGAACAAACTCAAAGGCAGCTTTATCGTCTCCCGCAAGGACGCCCTGCGCATCGAGAAAGAGGTATCCCGCAAAAATATCTGGGATAACGTCCAGGAACACAAGTTGACCAAGGGCCGCGTCAAAAGCATCACCAACTTCGGCGCCTTTATCGATTTAGGCGGGGTGGACGGACTTTTACACATTGCCGATATGAGCTGGAAGAAGATCACCCATCCCTCGGAGATCGTGGCCGTGGGCGATGAAATACAAGTCATGGTTTTAAGCTTTGATAAGGAAAGGGGCAAAATCTCCCTCGGCCTTAAGCAGACCACCCCCGATCCCTGGAAGGAAATCGACAAGAAATATGTCGCGGGAGCGCTCGTGAAGGGCAGGATCACCAATATCCAGAATTATGGAATCTTTGTAGAGCTTGAGAAGGGTATTGAGGGCCTGGTCCATATCAGCGAGGTTTCCTGGACGAAAAAATTCATAAACCTGCAAGAAGTCTTTGCTATCGGCGATACGGTTGAGGTAAAGGTCATCGGGGTCGCCGCTTCGGAACGGAAGATTTCTTTGAGTTTGCGGCAGCTTGAAAAAGATCCTTGGGAAGACATCGAGAACCTGGTTACCATCGATAACGTTATTAAAGGCAGGGTAACCGCCTTCGGCGACGGCTGCGCCTGCGCGGAACTGGAAAACGGTCTTGAAGGTATCGTCTACAATGAAGACCTTTCCTGGACTAAACGGGTTTCCCGGGCCCAGGAGGTATTGAAGAAAGGCCATAACTACGACTGGAAAATCTTAGGCATTGACCGTTCCAGTAAGAAAGTGATCATGGGTTTAAAGCAGCTTGAGAAAGATCCCTGGCCGGAGTTACTTGAGAAGTTTTCCGTGGGGACAGTCGCCGATGGCAGCGTGGTCAAGGTGACCAATTTCGGCGTGTTTGTGAAAATCGCCGATAATTTAGAAGGCCTTGTTTTTTCGGGCGAAATAGACGAAGAAACTTCCAAACAGCTTAAGCCTGGTGACCCGCTGAAGGTAAAGGTAATAAAAATTGACCCGGGTTCCGCAAAAATAGGCCTCTCTGCTCGAATCACCGATGCCGCGGCCGAATAGCCGTTCTTGTTTTTAACCAAAGGCCTCGAGCGGCTTTAATCGCCGTGGCTTAAACCGTGGTCTGCGTTCGCCTTTCCCCTTCATACCCCATGCAATCCTATGCGTACTAAGGTAGTATCCGAAACCCTCGCGGTATTAAAGGAAAATGCCGTTGATTTCATTTCGGAAGAAGAGGCCCTCCAGAAACTTTCTACCAAAAAAACTCTCACCCTCAAAATAGGCCTTGACCCTACCGCGGCTGATATCCATTTCGGCCACACAGTCTTGTTGCGTAAACTACGCAAGCTCCAGGATTTGGGCCACCGCGTGTGCCTGATCATCGGCGATTTTACCGCGAAAATCGGCGACCCTTCCGGAAGGAGCGCATTGCGGCCACTCTTAAGCGACGCTGAGATCAAAGCCAATGCCCGGACCTACACCA
>CAYNSZ010000057.1:0-1073 GCA_964400075.1 uncultured Planctomycetia bacterium | reverse complement strand
GGCGTTTAAAGTCCTGGATAAGGAAAAGACCAAGGTTGTGTACAACAGCGACTGGTTCAAAGACATGAAAGTGGCCGGTTTGCTTTCCCTGCTCTCATCCTATACCGTGGCCCGGATGCTTGAGCGCGATGATTTCAGCCAGCGCTTTAAAGAAAATAAGCCCCTGACCATGCTCGAGCTTACCTACCCTCTGATACAGGGGTATGATTCGGTGAAGTGCGAGGCTGATATAGAGCTCGGCGGTACTGACCAGAAATTTAATTTGCTCGTGGGTCGACAACTGCAGCAAGCATACGGCCAGGTTCCCCAGCTGGTCCTGACCATGCCCATTCTGGTCGGGCTTGACGGTAAAAATAAGATGTCAAAATCTCTGGGCAATTACATCGGCGTCAGCGAGGACCCGAAAGCGATGTTTGGTAAAATCATGAGTATTTCCGACGAGGTGATGTGGGAGTACATGCGCCTGCTCACCGCGCTCGATGTAGAAACTGCCAAAAGCATGCATCCTAAGGAAGCAAAACTTAAGCTGGCAGAGACCCTGGTCGGCTTTTACCACTCTGCCGCCGCTAGCCATCGCCAGCGAGCCGAGTTTGAACGCATCTTTTCCAAAAAAGAATTGCCAGAGGATTTGGAGGTAATGCATACAGGGAGTTCAGTGTGTGATATTTACGAGCTGTTGTACCGCCATAAGTTAGCCCCCTCTAAAAATGAAGCCCGGCGCCTAAGGCAGCAGGGAGCTATTTATGTGGTCAATGTTCACGACGGTACCCCTAAGCCTTTATCCGAAGACAGCCTGCGCGTGCCTGCCGAGGGGATTATCCTGAAAATCGGCAAGAAGAAGTTTGTTAAATTCGTGATTTGAGGGAACACAATAGAAGCAGAGTAGTATATACCACCTCGCCATTGGCTCGGTGGTATCTCCCGCCCCGTATGTTTCTTATAGGGCGGGACCCCGCTAAATAAAAATCAAGGAGCGGGGAATTCGACCTAGCATTTTTCCAAGCCGCAGGCGCAGGAAAAATGCTGGTCTCATTGAATACTCTTGCGTTTTGAAGGTCGATTGTTATAATAAC
>CAYNSZ010000056.1:2196-7781 GCA_964400075.1 uncultured Planctomycetia bacterium | reverse complement strand
CCTTCCGCCAGGGCAGCAATCCGCCCCATCAGCGCCAGGCGGTTCAGGCGCACCTGCGCCTCAGCAACGATATCACGCCCCTCAATAAGCGCCAATTCTTCCATAAAGCGCGGGTAGTTCGCGAGGATATGCTCATCGACAAGGGCGTGGATTTGCGCGTCATGTCCGGGAAAGTAGTAATGCAGCAGCTCTTCGGCAAGCGTGAGAGACGCGATGAACGGCGGCGCCCTGGTAAAGAGCGCCGGATGAAGCTGGACCACGTCTGCCTCATGGTCAACCCGGCCGAGCCGCGAGATGCGGGTGTTAACCTCAAGCGTGACCGTGGCTTCGGTCCGGTCGAGATCGGTCATGCCTATGCGGGCTCGCGCCTTCTGCAACAGGCTCTCTACAACCGGCCGGCTCTCGTGAATAAGCCCGCGCAGCTGAAACCTCATTACTAAGGCTCGCTCGATAAGCAGGATCTTCGCTTCCTCCACCCGCTGCGCCAACAACTCAAGCGCTTCACTTAATTTTTCTATAAAAGGGACCATGCGGCCCTGGCGATATTTAGCTTCTAAAGCCTCTAATTCGTCTGAGCCAAGCGCAAGGCTCTTATCCAAATCGAGCAAATAGATATCCGCTTCCTGAATTCTCCGATGGGCTTTGCCGTACCCGCCGATAACCGTATCGTCCCTTGCCTCTCTATCTTCCTCCCGTTTGTGCGAACGCGCCGCCCCTAAAAGGGCCATGATCTGCAGCACAATGTTAATACCTGAAATATTGGCAAAGGGAAGAGGTTTACCATGAATAGTGATCGCGTTGTTAACCAGGGGTATGACCGCGTCCACCCTGCTGAAAAGCCTGTCTTCGCTCATCACCACGATATCCACCTTTGGCGCGGTACGGCCAAATCCTTTCGCAAAAACATCGCGAGGCAGGTTGGGCTCAGGGGTTATCTTTCTGCTGATGCTTCTGCCGCTTACCAGCACGATCACATCCGCGTCTGAAGGCGGCATTTCGAACCCATAGACATAGCTGCCATGCAGATATATCCCTACCACCTGCGTTGTTTCGATGCCGAAATGCTGTCTGACCTGCTCGAGAATGAACGGGACGAATTTACCGTTCTGGGTTATACCGAGAACTCTATCAAGATAGAGCTGCTGTTTTTCAGGAAATACTCTGCCATAACGGGTGCGGCTTACCTGCTGCTGATAGGAAAGCCTTGAAAGCTGGCCGCCGATCCGCGACAAAGGTTCATAGCGGTCGACCGGGTTCTGACGCAGCAACCGCAGTAATCGTATAATACTCTCTATGTCCTCATCGTCACTGAATCCTAAATCGCGGATCTGTTGTTTGAGCTCGGCCATCTTGGGAAGTTCCGCCGCACTCACCGCGGCGGCGGCAAAAGCGCGCATCCGGCCCTGGCCAAGTACAGCGGCGCTGCCGGAAACCGCGCCCAAACGATAGTGCATGGTTATGGCGCTCGGTTCCTCAAAATACTCGGCGCCGGCAACATGGAAATGAGATAGCGAAACCGCCGGTCCGTCGTCCGTGAAAGCCCTGCTGATTCTGGTATAAACTTCACCGGCTTGATCCTCCATGGACTTATCGATACCGGGAATATAACTACTGTCGCCGGAATCAGGATAGTAGGTGGTAAAGACAAAACCGTTCCTCTGCACGACTTCAAACGGTATTATCACCGGAGTAATCGCGGTATGCCGCCGGCTGACATGCAAGAATTGTGCCGGCGTATAATCGAGCACAAACCAATGCGTGCCGATCTCGACCAATATTGAATTATGGGAACGGTCTCCACTTAAACTCACCTGGGCATTGAACCCCGTTTCATTCAGGAACCGCGCCACACCCTCGCTGATCACTCCGCAGCCTTGCGGATAGAACAAGCGTGGCTGCAACCCGGCAGTATCCATATGAATGGTGCGGTATATTGTTTCGACTACTGGGTTAAGCCTATCCAGTAATGCCGCGAAGACCTCAGCTTCCGGAACAGCATGACCGTAAAATGCGCGGTACATGGTTAAGAATTGCCTTCCTCCAATGGCTGTGTATTCAACCGGGAATGGCCAGGTTTCTGGATATCTTTTCTTGAGTTGGTCCTCCTGAACTGCGCCTTGATGGGTAGGCCGCATGCCGGTATAAACCGGAGCGCTGTAGGCTCTCTCAACAAAATCGCGGGCTAATTTTGAAACACCGAGGATGAGGCCGGCGGCGAATATAAATTTCCAGGCCATGGCAAACCCCGCGAAAATATCAATATGAGTCGTGATAAAGGCTGCGTCCTGAATCATGAGAATGCCCAAGCCGCCTGCAACGAGGGAGCTAAGTATAACCGCAATCGTGATGTTGCCGGCTTCTCTGAAACTATTGCGACCCAACCAGGCAAAGAAACCTTCCGGTACCAAAGACATCGCTCCTGCCGCAACGATTCCCACGACAACGCCGGCATTAATCCAGAGAGCCATGTTAGCCAGTACCAATCCGGCCATGAACATCTGTTCAGGTACCGTGGCTATAATGAGCACGGAGCTTGAAACCAAGGCCGCAGTCGCTAATACTGCCGTGGCTTTCGCAATTGAAACTGGGGCAGCGGATCTCTGCTGGCTCAAGGTGCTATTGCCGAAGAAAAGAGTTATGGCGGCGCCAAGCAGTATTGCGAAACGCGGGGCAGGTATGATAATACCTGCCATGGCCAAGCCGATATACGCGATAGTAAAGATCGAGGTAAGTAGAGCGGTTCTATTAAGCGCGTAGATAAACGGCGGCGCCTGGGATAAGCCGGTAGTGTCGATTCCGTTCTGCTTAAGTCTGGCAATATCTGCTAAGAGCTGGCGATACCGCCTTTCAGCGGTTACCATGACTGCCACCGCAAGCCCAATGAAGACGAGGATGAAAACAGTCGGTGATATCGAATAATGGGTCTGCCAGGAAGGTCGCCGCGGCAGAGATTCCTCTAAGGCGTCACGGAGAGGATCGAGAGCCTTGCGCGGAGGGTATTTGGTATCAAGTAGCCACTCCAACACCGATGCCCTATCTTCATAGTCGGCTGCCTGCTTATGAAAACCGGCGGCTTTAAAGCTCGCCGCTATCAGCCGGTACTGCTGGGCTTTAGGCAATGTTCCGTATATACCCTTAATCGAGAAGAACAGTGCTACGATAAGAGCCAGGCCTAAGACGGTTTTTAAACTGAACTGACGAAGCCGTGCAAGCAACGGCCTGCGCTCTTGATGCGGGAAGTTCTTTAAATCCTGGTTCAAAAGCGCCACCCCTCTAAAGACAACCAGCATAATCCCCAGCCATGCGGTAATAAAGTTTGCTTTAAAGAATGGTACTGCCACCACCGCGGCAAATACACCAATAGCCGTTATAATCACGCCGGGATTAAGTGCGGAGGTCCTGAAAAGCCCTCTCCATGTCCCTTGAGTATTGCGATACTCAATAACGCTGCGCACCAGGTGCAGGGCGATAAAGACTGCCGCGGCCAGAGCAGCTCCCCGGTGCAGGCCTATACCGATAGCGATGACTGCGATAATCCCGCTCTCCTCAATGCCCAAGGCAACCCAGAGAAATTTCTTACCGGCGCTCAAAGCATCGCTGTTACGGAGGGAATGGGCAAGGCGGTTGATGATCAACATAAGACCCAGAAATGCTGCCAATCCTGCCAAAACCATGAATGCGGCAACCCAGGAACCGAAGACGCTTATAGCTGCATCGCTTTCTTCGCCAAGCGCGGCTCTCAGTTGAGCCCGTTTTTGGGGTGCAAGCGCTCGCTCTAAGTGTCTTATCCGTTGTTGCGCGAAATGTTCAGCAATTGTAAAATCTGTACTGCTTAACTCGCCATTTTCGAGCTGTATCTGTAAACGCACATACTCAGTACGCGCCTGCGCTAAATCAGCAATGAGTCCATCGAAGGTTGGCTCCCGGGCCGCGTCTGGCTCGCGGAGTTCTGTCAGGTCAATGCCCTCCTGTTCTCTCTTATTTTCCTGGCCGGGGTAGTTTCTCTGAGGGAGCGTAAACCGCGCGCGGCCATTATCATCAATACCGCCACCATAACCACCGCTGCGGTGTCGAGAAACGTGCCGTTATTCGCATTGTCCTGATGTTCGAGACCGTCAGGGGCAGTTCCTTCTTTTCTTAGTCTCTCGGCCTCTTCTTGCTCTTGCCTTCTTGCCTCTCTGGCAGCCAGCAAAGACTCAGCGGCCTGTTTGAATTCTTGCAGGAGAACTCTGGGACTTATTTGACCAGAATCTTCTGCCGGCTCTGGCATGTCACGCATCATGTTCTCAACCATATCCAGATTAATGGTTTGCCCTCCCTCGGCAATAAGTAAAATATATGGCTTTAAGCTGACGCTGGCTAATTCAAGAACGTTCACTACTTCGTCGTGAGGGGAACCGTCATCGATCAAGATAAACAGACCCGAAGATTCTTCAAAAATCAGGTTCCCGACATTGAAATCAAGCGGCGATCTCCCCCGCAATGAAAGGTAAACAAGCAATATAGTAAAGATTGCTTTCAGCGCGTACTCCCGTTTCAATTGCGTATCGGTCACGCCCGCAATCAATACCTCAAAGGTGTGCCCTTTTATATACTCCTCTGAAATAATGCTCAGGGTCTCATTATTAGGTAAGAGTATCGCCAGCTGCGCGCCGATCTTGGGAACGACTTTAACGTGGTCTCTTTTGTTCTCGCTAACCTCCTGCATGCCGTCTACTTCTGGCCCCAGCGTATCAGTGAGCCCCTTAGGAATCTTCAAAACAAAAGAGTATCCTCTTGCCAATCCTTCCTCTGGGCCTGTTTGCTCTCCCCTCATGAGCACATTGACTCCATATACGAGTCTGGTCGTGCCAGTAAATCCGCCTTCTACCTCAAATAACTCTATAGCCTCGATATCATCCAAATCGATAACTGATCCGTGAAGCTGAACGACAGATTCCTCAATAAATCCTCTCATGTCAAAAGTAGTTTCGACTCTGCTAAGCCAATCGAAAACAACCTTAAGTCTGCTTATATAGCGGTCTTTTAATAGAGTCTGAATAAACTCCGCTATTACATCTTTACCGCCTTGGTGGGAATCTAAAGCCGCCCTTTGCCGCATTAACCTTACAACGGCAGTTACTAAAACAATAGCCACTACCGCAGTTACTGCGCCAAGTACCATACCGGTAAACAACTCAACTTCATTGCTCTCATCTCCTCTCGCCCTGGCCCCCTCTGAGGCATCAGCTATTTTTCTGATTCGGTGTTCTCTCCTTCGCTCATCAATTAAAGCGCCGATGTTTATTAAATATGGTAAGAAAATTATCGCGAATATGATAATTCCTGCGGCGAGATAATTTGCCCAGTAAGAAGCATTGTTGCTGTAAGCCTGATTGTCAGAAGCAGCCGGGGCTTCCGCCACGGTGGAAACCCCAACCGCTCCATTAACGTCTTGGCTCCTGCCAGCGCCTCTATCTTCATTGGCGAGCCCGCGTGAAGGATTTTTAGCTCCCGATTTCACGCTGTCTGCCTTGCAGGGAGACGACATCAAGCTTTCTGAACTGCGCGGCAAGATCGTGGTGGTCAATCTTTGGGCATCCTGG
>CAYNSZ010000056.1:0-2186 GCA_964400075.1 uncultured Planctomycetia bacterium | reverse complement strand
CTTAAAAGATATGTTCCGTACGTAAATCCAACAACCTCTCCCTTGTCAAAGATAAAAGGATTCCTGACATCATAAGAGATATGCCGGAATCCAAAGACATGTGAAACCTTGCCGGAAAACTGTTTCGCTATAAGGTTGACCAGGTTACGGAACCCTTTACCGCCCTGCGCCAAGCCGCAGCCGTTAAGAAGGACAAACCCTTCTGGCGCGATCATATCGGAAAGAGGGCTTAACAAATGCACGTTACTGGCGTCCAGCTCTCCTTTTTGTCCGAGCAACTGCGCCCCTGGCTCAGCAATTGCGGCAACATTAACCCCAAAGATCAAGGCTGAGAGTACTATCGCAACGAGCACAAACGCACTGTATCCTAAGATGGATATTTCCGCTACCAAACCGATTTTGCCGCTGACCAAGGCGGCACCAGCCGTAACAACTCCCGGCAATCCCAGCACAGCATTGACAAGCAATGCCGATAAGGCAAGAAATGCGGTGATACGCCTTAGCAATGTACTTGCCGATCTTCCGTGACCGCCTATGATAAGGCCGTATGGTTTTACCCCCTTCAACCAAGTAAGAAGTTCCACCCATCCCCTCAATTCAGAAATAAGCTCCTTGCCCTCCCCTTCGCGTTTCTGCCACATCGAGACCTCCACCACTTTAAACCCTTCGTCCTCTAACTGTTCGTTTATCCACCATGCATGCGTGAACGCCCCGTTATGGTCTCCGCTAGAATCAGTCGTTACAATCAGTACCCACCTTGGACTCTTTTTACCTCCTATACTCGTATCTGCTGCAGCTACAGGATGCAATAGAGCCGCTCTTGAGCGAAGACCACGCAGCGAAATTCTCTCTGCTGCCCAAGGAATGAGATACACAACAACCGCGCTCACTACTACCAATATCATCCCCATTACAAGCAGGATAGAAGCATTGTTTTCGCCACGGACCCTATCGTTCGGCAGCTCAAGAGAGCCTTGGTTTGCCTTCTCCTTCTGCGCGTCTAACACCGCTTGCTTAACCTCCTGATGTGAGGCAGCCTTCTCGGCGGTCAAGCTTTCAGGTTTATTGCTCTGGATTTGCGCCATGACAAAGATGCTTAAGGCAGGAGCCTGCTCGATGCTCAGGCCTTCTACGACCTGTATCTTGCGGGTTTGTGTAATATCCTCGTAGATTTCTCTATCGCTTAAGGTGGGGTTGTAAGCCTTTTTAATCTCTCTAATGACATCTTGAATAAACGGACTTTCGAATGTCAGGTGCCGTTCTATCAGTGTCCGGCTGACTCCGGTGAGCAGTGCCTGGGGTGCATCCTGCAAGGGCACATTCAGCACGATTTCCTTACCGAGTACCATATCCAGAGGTTGAATTCGCCTGTCGAGATATGTACGAATATATTCTTTAAACAGCGACAGAGCTATGGTCTCAAGTTCCTGGGAGGGCTTGGCAATATTTAATCTCCGCATGAACTCAGCCAGGCCGGCATGAGTGGAAAGCTGCTTAATAACAGCTCCAAAGGCAGGGTCTTCTTTGGATACGGTACTAACCACATCATCGAGCAGCTGCTGTTTCTGACGCGCTGCCTCTTCCAATTGGGTAACCGGATATGCCTGCGCTGTCTGCCCAAGGAGGCTAGCGAGAATCATAGCCAGGACAAAAGGCGGTGCGCGAAGTGCTCTTGCGTACTTTATGCTCGCCAGCACCGCTACCACCAGGAACACTATCCCAATAAGAATCCAGATTGGCAGCTCCATCTGGTTGTCTTGAGTATCGCCAGAGGCCCTCTCCTGCTTATCTAAGCGGGCTACTTTCCTTGCAGCTCTATCCCTCTGCATAGCTTCCCAATCGACAGATAGTAAGATAATGACTATGGCTAAGGCAAAGGGCATTGCCAACATCACGAAAATCCCTGCCTGATTGTCTTGCTGGCCAGAGGCTCTGCGTATCTGCTCAGCTCTATATTCCTCGAGCCGCCTAATAATAGTTGCTACGGGAATTTCAGAAATAATTGGGCCTTGTACTCCCGCCGCGGTCTGTATAGCTAATTGTTGCTGGAGGATTCCAAATGAAGCCTTGACCCGCCGATGAGCGGCAAGCCACTCCTCATGAGTTGTTGAATCTTCCATAGCAGTTAATATGATATCGTATGCCGGCATCTGCTTGACACTGACATCTTCACGGTCCATCATTAA
>CAYNSZ010000055.1:6029-7792 GCA_964400075.1 uncultured Planctomycetia bacterium | reverse complement strand
CTTGCTTTAGGCGATATCTTTGCCGGTAATGTCCAGGCTCTGGGCGGCCCTGAGGCAGACGCTATCGGGCTGTTAAGATTTCTTAAGCGATCAGTTAGGAGCGCCGGTGGATATCGGCGCGCAGTATGAATATTCAAGCGGCATACTGCTGGGTTCGCTTGCCGGCGACATCACCCTCGGCAATATCAGCGCCGACCTGGTCCTGGCAGCAGCTTTGGGGCTCGATGGGCTCTTGAGCGATGACTATGATGAAAACGGCGTTCCTTTAGGCAATGGTAATATTTACGATGTCGGCGACGTCCAGGCCCATTATTTAGGCCTTTTGGCCCGAAATAACATCGGCACTGCCGATACCCCTATTAACACCGATGTGGATATTCTCAGTGCTTATTCCTGGGATAGCGGCAATATTTACATCAACGAAGCTAACAGTATTGAGCTGGGCCTGTATCTGCCTCTTTACGGTTATCTGGTCCAGATTTCCAACGGCAATGGCGGACAGCAGCAAATCGGCGCTTTAGGTTTATCGGTCGCTGCTAATGACGGGATCATCAACATCTCAAGCGGCGGCGATATGCTTGTCAATTCAGTTGTTTCGCCCAACGGCGGCGTGTTCCTTGAATCACGCGAAGGCAATATCTACGCCGGTACCGGCTGGTGTCCTGCCGGATATTGCGAGGGAGGCCAGGAACCAGCATCCGTGCAGACAACCAGCACATTTAATCTTTTTAACACCCTTGCTGATATGGTGATGATGGACGGCTGGAGCGAATTTGGAGGCCCGGACTATTTTCTGCCCGGTATGGTTTCTGATTCGCTCATCAATTGGGTAAATGACGGTGAATTGTATGGCAATCCCTATTTGATGCCCGGCCCTAATGTGCTTGCCGGAAGCTACTCCTATTTTTCAACTCCCAACGGGACCATCGGCGTGGGCACGCCTGAGGATGCGTCAGTTTACAATCCTTTGGAGGTGTGCATCCTGGCAGTCAATGAGGATTCAGATAGCTGGGCTGTACCGCAAGGGTTTACACCCCAAGCAGGCCTAACCCTTAATATTGGCGGAAGTTCTGCCGGCGATGGTTTCACCATCGATACCGGTAACGGCAATGGTTCCCTCGGCGTAAGCGGGGCCATCAGAGGAATCGTCCGTCCCGGCGTTACTGCGGTAACCGGCGTATTCCCTGCTCCGGATATCGACAACACCAGCACCAGCCCCTTGAATCCTCCGGGGTATGTGTTCTACGAGGATGTCTGCAGTGATTGTTGCCTGGCGCCCGACCGTCCCACCGATGTCGTGAAGTATGTTTTCCAACCGCCGACTGCAGGGTATTTGCCTCAGCATCAGATTTGGCCAGGCTTTGGCCAGACCCCGACACCTCCGGACATAAGCGGCGGAACGCAGTTTTTAGCCTCTACCTTGAAGGAGTTTAAGATTTACTACGAGTTGAACTCTAACTTTAGGCTTTCCACCGCGAGCTTGGTGAATTCGACTGATTTCTATGCCTATCATCCGGTTACCGAAACCGATGAATCAGCCTTTGACGGCATCAGCCTGGATGTGGAGGCCTATGAGTTCATCGAGCAGAACATCAACCTTAAGAAAAAAATAGCGCCTTACTTCGGTGGCGAAGCAGAGGAGAATGACGAACAGAACACTGACGTTAATTTGTAAAGGCTAATCAATAGCAACTCACGCCACCAAAACAGGGAGGCTCTCACGGGCCTTCCTGTTTTTCATTTAAAGAAGACAGGTAATAAAA
>CAYNSZ010000055.1:5365-6019 GCA_964400075.1 uncultured Planctomycetia bacterium | reverse complement strand
TGCCCAGGGTGATACTTTAGCCTCGCTTTGGCTCGGCCAAAATATCAAAAGCAACTCAAGCCACCAAAAACAGGAAGGCTGTCAAAAGGCCTTCCTGTTTTTAATTTAAAGAAGACAGGTTATAAAAGGTTAAGAATGGTTACTGGAACAAAACTGTTTGAATCAACCCCTCCAAATTCCCCGGCCTAATGGCCGGGGGTTTGGCCAGGGTGATACTTTGGCCTCGCTTCGGCTCGGACACAAAGTATCAATTTTGTTCATTCGCGAACAAAACAGGTTGAATCAGTTTTGTTCCAGTTTGCCGAAGAAGCGGCGGCGCTGCTTAATTTTTATGGCTATACACTGTTAAAATAGTATAGTAAAATATAAGATAGTTCATTTCGAGGACTAAAATATAAATGGAGGGCGCTATGTGGAGAGCATTACTTATAGCTGTTATGGTCGTTTCCCTTTCAGGATGCGATATGCTTTCGCGGGAAAAACCGGTTGTTACTATTGGCAAAGTCAAGGTGTCAGAGAAAGAGTTCAACGCGGCCCTGCAGGAGTCAGCCTATCGTAACGGCGATGAAGCCTCGCGCAAGGAATTTTTAGAGCGCTATATCGCCCGCAAGCTTATCCTGCAGGGCCGCGTTGAACTCTTTCTCTGACACCTTG
>CAYNSZ010000055.1:3850-5355 GCA_964400075.1 uncultured Planctomycetia bacterium | reverse complement strand
CAAGCTTATCCTGCTTGAGGCCGAGCGCCTGGGCCTGGATAAAGACCCCGAATTTCTTAAAGATATCCAGCTTTTCTGGGAGCAGTCCCTGCTTAAGCTGGCGCTCTCCAAAAAAATCAAAGAGCTTTCGCTTGAGGCTTCAGTAAACGATGATGAGATACGCCGTTATTACGATAATAATAAAGCCGTGGAGTTTCCCGATAAAGAGCTGGCCGATGTCTATGACCAGATAAAGTGGATAGTGCTGAATGAAAAACAGCGTGAAGCGGTCAGCGGGTGGGCTGATTCGCTTAAGAAAAACACGAACATCACTATTGACTACGGGCGGCTGGGCTTAAGCGAAAATCAATAGCAGGGAGGAGGCAATGAGCGTAACCTATAAGCGAAGAAATTATTTTATTGACAGGAATTTTCAGACTAATTTTATTCTCAAGTTCTGCGTCATCGTGATATTTTCTTCGGCCCTGGTAGTTGCCGGAATCCTTTTCTTTTCGCGGGATTCAAACACCGTGGCCATCGAAAACACGCAAGTGACGGTCAAGAGCACCTCGGATTTTATCCTGCCCCTCGTGGTTTCGACCCTCATCGTGGTAGCGCTGTTTTCCGCGCTTTGTGTTGTTGTGCTTACGCTTTTGGTCTCGCATAAAATTTCAGGCCCCTTGTACCGGGTACAGCGAGAAATCGAAGTAGTGGCACGTTGCGATTTTCGCAGAAATTTCCACATCCGCGGAGGAGACCAATTGCAGGAGCTTGCCCGTAGCCTGGATGTCATGTGTAACTCATTGAAAGACAGTCATATAGAGCTTAAGCATAAGTTCGATAACCTGAAAAGATTTCTTGAGGAAAATAATTACAACGTAAGCGCGCGCCAGGCGGAACAACTCCTTTCCCACATAAACAACCTCCAGGCCGATTTGGATAATTTCAAAATCTAAGGATGAGGCCATACCTTTTTCTCATCTGCGGGATAACGGTGTTGTTTGCGCCAGTTTGCCAGGCGCAGGAAGAAAGCCTTTCTCTGCTCGCCGAAGGAAAATATTTTTCGGTTTACGGCCCGGCCAACATAAACCTCGGGACGCTCCTTTCCCGGCTGAGCTACTCCTATTTAGGTGACCTTGATAGCCTTTACCCATCGCCAAAAATTGGCGGCGCGGCCTCCCTGGGCCGGGCGGTGGATGAGTTGTATCTTGAGGTCCAGGATATCCTGGATATCCACATTTACAGTTACCACGGTACTATCAAGATACTTCCTGACCAGCCTTCTTTAAGCGCGGTGTTTCGTAAGTACCTCGGCTCAAGCTTCCCCGAGCGCTCGTTTTACCTGCACCCGCGCAACACTATTTATATTTCCTATGAGGATTTGACCCTCGGCATGCTCGGCCATGAGATGTCTCACGCTTTGGTTTCCCATTACTTCGTGGTTCCGCCGCCGGCAAAAGTGCAGGAGGTATTGTGCGGTTACGTTGAATATACCCTGCTTAAAAAATCAAAAGGCCGCGCTCCCT
>CAYNSZ010000055.1:0-3750 GCA_964400075.1 uncultured Planctomycetia bacterium | reverse complement strand
CCATACCGGATATAAAGCGTAGCCGTCATGGCCAGGAAGATTAAAAAAACATTGTCTATAAGAACTCAATCCCCCTACGCGAAAGCGCTCTCTCACACCCAGTCATTACTTACCGATTTGATCGATCAGATACCTGACGTGATTTATTTTAAAGATACGCAGGGCAGGTTGATTCTTGTCAACCGGGCTCACGCCCAGGGGCTTGGCCTTAAGCCGGATGAGGTTGCCGGAAAGACCGACTTTGACATCTTCCCCCGCGAACGGGCAAAAGCCATGGCCAGGGATGACGACTATGTCATGCGCAAGGGTAAGCCCATCATCGATAAGATCGAACGCGGCACCCGCGCCGACGGCGTGGATAATTACGTCACCACCACCAAAGTGCCCCGCTATGATTCCAAAGGCACAATCGTCGGCCTCATCGGTATCACCCGCGATATCACCGCCCGCATGCAGCTTTCCCGGCTGAAAGAGGAAAAAGAGCAGATCCTCAAGCGCCTGCGGGTGCTTGAAGAGATGACCAAGATGAAGTCTGAATTTCTCTCGGTCGTATCCCATGAGCTGAATACCCCGCTCATAATCGTGAAAGAAGCCCTGATGCTGGTAGTGGACGGTATTGCCGGGGTAATCAATAACAGGCAGAAAGGCCTGCTGCTGAAAGCCAACGCTAATCTCGAACGCCTCAAGCGCATGATTGACGACCTGCTGGACATGTCGCGTATCGAGAAGCATAAGCTCGTGCTCCATTATTCCCTGGTCAACTTCAATGATTTGCTCTTGGGTTCCTCAGAATTTTTTACCAAATGGGCGAAAGAGAAAGCGGTGAAGCTCAGCTACCGGCTTCCTCCGGAAGAAATCAATATTTTTATAGATCCCGAGCGCATAAGTCAGGTCATTTCCAACCTTATCAATAATGCCATAAAGTTTACCGAGCAGAACGGCCAGATAACCGTCCAGGTCGACGCGCTTGAGACCAAGATCAGGGTCGGGGTGTTTGACAGCGGAGTGGGCATCTCCGCCCATGATTTGCCCCGGCTGTTCCGAAAATTCAGCCAGCTTGGACCGCTTGCTTCCCCGCGCAAGAAAGGTGTGGGCCTTGGGCTTTCCATTTCCAAAGAATTGATTGAAAAGCACGGAGGCGAGATCTGGGTCGAGTCAAAGCCGGGAGTGGGGAGCAAATTTTATTTTACCTTGCCGCGTTTCTATACTGCCGGGCCGCTTGACTCCGGTGTTCGGGAACGCATCAATAAGCTTCTGGATAAACGAATCAGCATTTATCTCATCAATGTCCTCATTGTCAATTTCAGGACTTTCCAGAGGCGTATCCTGGTAAGCCCGCGCAAGCTCTTTCACGACCTGCGCCTGATCATCGACCGCACCGCCCAACAGTTCAGCCAGCCCGATAAGGAACAACCGCAGGTGGTACTGGAGGAATACCAGCGGGGTGAATGGAGTATACTCTTTCCCGAAACCAAGGAAGGCGAGGCTGTCGCCATTTGCGAAGTGCTTAAAAACAGGATTGAGAAGTATTTTGCTCAACATAAGCTTAGAGGGGTATTCATCAATTTGGGCATTATGTCTTATTTCCAAAAAGACCACGACCCGACTACCAAACACATGCTGACTAACCTCCATGTCAAACGTATCGCCATCGGCTCAGAGGTGCGTAAACACAGGCGGATCTCCTACCGGGCAAATATCGACATTGTTTTCCCTGATAACCGCGTCCAGTCTTCGCGGGGTATTGACATTTCCCGCGGCGGCCTTGCCTTAGCTATGGAACGGATGTTTCCGGAAACCGTGGATATATCCGCGCAAGGCCTATCCTTTAAAGCTGACGAGCAGTTTAAAACCGACGCTTTGGTTGAGATAGTGCTGAAGCCTTCCCAGACGCAGACACGGGCGTCGGCATCGACGCGCCTGTGCCTGAAAGGCCGGGTGGTGTGGGTTAAAACTATCGAAGAAGAAACACCAGACGCGCCCCGGCATTACTATAAAGTCGGCATTGAATTTGTCAAGCTGAGCCAGGAAAAGCGCAGCCAGCTTGTAAGGTTTATTCAGTCTTTACCGCAGACGCCGGCGTATGGAGAAAGCGGCAGAAAATGAACTTCTCCGGGCTTCCCGATTTTTCTTTATGTTTATTCGGGTTATCGGGATCCCGTTTACGGGAAGCCCGGAGTTAATCGCCAGCCCTCACCCCGGGTTTTCCTTCGACAGCGCTCGGGATGATCGAGGTGTGGTGAGCGTATCAAACTAAAGCGCGGGTAGGGATTTCTCGCGGGCGATTAAGCAAAAGAGGTGGCACATGAGTATGGTACGAGTATTGCTGGTGGACGACGAACAGGACTTCCTCGATGTCATGTCCCAGCGTATCCGGTCCTGGGATTATACGGTGGTAATGGCTTCTGATGGATCGCGCGCCCTGGAAATCATAAAAGAAAGGGGCGCGGACGTGGTTATCCAGGATTATATGATGCCCGGCATGGACGGCCTGGCGGTCGCTTCAGGCATAAGAAAAATAAACGCTAAAATCCCGATCATCATGTTTACCGCCCATCCGGATCAGCGGGCTATTGTGGGAGCAGAAAAACTAGGCATAGCGGCTTTTATACCTAAATTCAGCTCTTATTCCGATTCCCAATCAGCGCTAAAGACCGCCCTGAGAATAGCTGAGAAAAAACTGAAAGAAAAAGCTTAATCTCAGCAATCCATATTCAATCCGGTTATAGCCTCCCGGTCAAATGCTTTTCTTTTACCTTTGCCTCGGCGCGGAATTTGATACTATTCAAACGCGCGCCTGGCTGCCACACGTTTTTTAAAAAATACTTGCGTTATTTTATTAACTTATTATAATAGCGGTTCTTTGTGCTTAATCGCCAGCGCATGAATGCCTGCGATTAACTCCGGGCTTCCCGTAAACGGGATCCCGATAACCCGAATAAACATAAAGAAAAATCGGGAAGCCCGGAGATGTTCATTTACCGGATGAGGAGAGTTCCCTATGGCAAGGAAAATAGCGCTTGAGAAAGTAAGGAATATCGGCATCATGGCCCATATCGACGCCGGCAAGACCACGCTTACCGAGCGGATCCTCTTTTATACCGGCCGATCCCATAAACTGGGCGAAGTCCATGACGGCCAGGCGCAGATGGACTGGATGAAGCAGGAGCAGGAGCGGGGAATAACCATAACCTCGGCCGCCACGACCTGCTCTTGGAATGACCACCGTATCAATATCATCGATACCCCCGGCCACGTTGATTTTACCGTGGAGGTGGAGCGGTCCCTGCGCGTACTCGACGGGGCGGTAGCGCTTTTCTGCGCGGTCGGCGGGGTAGAACCCCAGTCAGAAGCCGTCTGGCGCCAGTCGGATAAGTACGATGTGCCCAAGATTGCCTTTATCAACAAAATGGACCGGGTGGGCGCTGATTTCTTCGCGGTGCTGGAAGACATCGGGAAAGATTTAGGCGCCAACGCTATTCCCCTGCAGATACCCATCGGCGCTGAAGATGATTTCCGGGGCGTCATCGACCTTATGCAGATGAACGCCTGCATATACGATGAAGAATCACAGGGCAAGGATTTCCATATCGAGCCGATACCGGCCCAGTATCTTGAACAGGCAAAGCAGTACCACCATATCATGGTTGAGAAGGCGGTCGAACTTGACGATTCCCTCATGGAGAAATACCTTGAGTCGGAAGAAAAATTAACCGCGGATGAACTCATACGGGCTATCCGCAAAGGCAC
>CAYNSZ010000054.1:7687-7980 GCA_964400075.1 uncultured Planctomycetia bacterium | reverse complement strand
CATTTCCACGAAATTCCCGATCTTTGCTCCTTTTTTTATCTGTACGCCGTTGCGCAGGTGGCAATAGGGGCCGAGCTGCACGTCTGCTTCAACAAGGGAATCGCGGATGACCGATCCGGGCAGGATGATGCAGCCGTCCCCGATGCGGGAATTTTCGATATAGCTATTGGCGCAGATTGTTACGTTTTTGCCGATCCGGCAGGCGCCTTTTATCGTGACCCCGGAACCGATCACGGAGTTCCTGCCGATGGGCATGAGCCCTTCCAGGTAAAAATTGCCGTAATTTTCGAAAC
>CAYNSZ010000054.1:7320-7677 GCA_964400075.1 uncultured Planctomycetia bacterium | reverse complement strand
GTTGGCGAATTTGCCAGGCTATCAGAGCGGCTTCTATTTTTTGCGGCTCCTGCAGCGGATTGCAAAAAGTGACGGGATTCTTGAATTCCAGGCATTCGGCCCGGGATTTTGCGCGCAGAACTCTGATCAGGCCCGGTTCAAGGACAAGGCCCTCTTTTTTGAAATAAGAACGGCTGACTATGAAAAAGGGCTTACCAGCAGGGGTGAACAGCCCGGCAGTGGTCTGGCTGTTGAGTTTCAGCCAGCGGCGCAGTTCCTGGCCGGATTGTTCGTTGAAAATGGGAAAAACCGCCTTATCAAATACAAAAAGAAGGTCAAAATCCGCTCTGGCTTTGGGCAGGGACAAAAAGCGGATTT
>CAYNSZ010000054.1:0-7302 GCA_964400075.1 uncultured Planctomycetia bacterium | reverse complement strand
GGCAAGCGAAACGATCACTGGCGGACTGGCTGCAATCGGCTACGGCCGCGATCATTCGACGAGGTTCAGGAAATCCTGGTCCTGCAAAAGGGGCTCGAAATCGGGTTCATTGTAAACGATGACTTTGTAGTGCTCGTCTTTTTTCAGGCATTTCCCCACGTAGCGCAGGGTATTGGCCGTATCTTCTTTTTTCAGGTAGGCGGAAGCCATAAGGAAGTACAGGAATGCGTCCCGGTAATTATTTTTTTCAGCTGGACGTCTGACAAATAGTCGGCCAGGGATAGACTGTAGATGAGGTGCTGTCCGCCAAGTTTTTTGCGCCAATCTTCGCCGACCGTTGGGCTATTCAAAAAATCAGCCTGGATGAATTTAAACCTGACGTGGTGCGGCGACTGCGAGAGCAGGCGCTCTTCGGCAAAACTTAAGGCCGCCGGATCTTCATCGAGGCAAGTAAAACTGGCAGTAAAGCCTTCGGCTTTACTGCCAGTTTTATCTGCAGCATGATGCATATGCAAATCAGGAAGCAATTCCTTTATTTCGCGGCAAGAGCCACAGGCAATGTTTAAAATCCTGCATTCCGGCAGCTGGCGTTCATGAAAGAATTCTTTGAGGATTTTGCGGCAATAGTCTTTACGGCTTCTGACCGCGACTGCGAACGGGCTTTTCAAAAAAATCCTGTCAAAATAGGCCCCGATACCGGCGGAAACCGGCCGGTTATCGTATACACTCTCAAGCATTTTAAAATCCAGGGGACAGGCGCCCTTACCCTGGCCGGCCCATTCCAGTATCGTGCTTTTATAAATCCAGGTCGCGGCGAGTTGCCTAAAATCGTGCTTGACGTTCTTCATCAGGGCTTCATCAGAAAGTAAGAGCCCGAGCGCGTATCCTTTCAAAAGAATCTGGTTGTTCCAGCGGTCCAGCTCCTCCTCCCGCTTCAGGGAATAGCTTTCCGGTCCGCAATAACCGGTGAATAATTCATGGATCTGGCTGATATAGGCAAGCATATCTTTCAGAAAGAAATTGCGTATCTGTTCTCTCACCCCCTGGTCTTGGACCTGCCCAAGAAGCCCGGTGATTTGAGCCTCGATAAGCATTTTTCGAACGTAAGCTTTCTGGGCCCGGCTTAAGGTCATAAACTCAAGGCCGTAGAAAGCCCCTCCGGCATCAAATTCCCGCTTCCAAACCAGCTTGGCTTTAGTTTTAAAGTCGCCGCTGCTTTTGGGAAAATGAATGGTGAGGGTTATGGTCGGGCTCTCAATTGAGTCCTGAGAGCTTAAACGCATACCGCCTTCGCATAAATCAACCGCGCTTCCGGTAAAACCTTTGTCAGCGCTGACCGCAAAATCAGTTTTTACGCGGGCGCTGGAGCGTTTCTCGAAAGAGCAAGCTGCCATTAATCAACCCTCCTCATTTCCCCCGGCGAAGCCGGGGGAAATGACCCCGGCGAAGCCGGGGGAATTAATCTCCTGCGTGGGTAATTGTTTCGATTACCTTCAAAAATTCTTCATTCTCAAAGGGCTTAAACAAGTAAGCGCTCACCCCCAAGGCCTGAGCCTCCTCGTACTTATCAGCGTCCGCATATCCGGAAATGATAACCTCAGGAATAGGAGGCCGGCAATTCTCTTTTAAAAAAGCACGTATCTGCTTAATGGTCTCTATCCCGTCCCATCCCGGCATCCTCATGTCAGTAATAATAAGGTCAAAATTGGTTTTTTGGACTGCCTCGAGGGCTTGAACGCCGCTGGCTGCGACAACCACAGTATAATGCCGGCTTTCAAGCAAGTGGAATAAACTCTTCAGTATTAAGGTTTCATCATCTACCAGGAGAATTTTTTTAAGCATGCTAGTTCAGCGAAACAGCCCGACCGGTTAGAGCTAAATTGAATAATTAATAGCCTGTTCTTGAGAAATCGATGCGCGTCGTGAGAAAATCGACGCAGCTATGAGAGGAATGAGAGCGCAGGCTATTACCGCGTAACCTGAAACCACAAAATACGGATTTCGGGCCTGAAGCAGGGGTAAACCCGCCAGGACCGCGTCAATCACATAATGGGCGACGATGACCGTCACGATGCCATAGCGTAAAAAAGCCGCGCCCAGGAGTATTCCAAAAAGTGTCAATTCTACTCCCCGAACGTACATGGGAAAAACCAGATAAAAGCAATGAGCGTACCCCCAAAGCAGAGCAGCGATGATGACCGCAAGCCAAACCCGGCGCGTAAGCCGCGTTAACAAGGGGATGGCAAAGAACCTGAAACTGAACTCCTCGTCAATCGCGGCGATAAGCGAAAAAGTCAGGGGGAATAAAAAAGGCATACTTGTTCCCAGAATGTTGGAATATTCGGTATTGGGGAAGAGCCACACGCCCAGAAAGCGGGTACCAAACAGATAAAATAGCGTCGCGTATCCCAAAAATATAAAACCAAGACAATAACCGACCCATACCCCCGTGATGCGCTCGTGGGTTTTTAACGGCCTTTCCGGAAAGAGCGGGAAGCGCGCTTTCGCAGCTAAGCCGTATTCACGCAGCAGAAACTCTCCCAATGCCCCGTAGGCAAAGACCATAAGGCCCAGCGAAAGCATACGCAGGAACCTCTCTTGGAGCGCTGCTGATAGATACACGGTTTTACTTACCGTATCGTCGTAGCTGCTCCATATAAACGGCAGATGATTCAGGGCATTACACAGGTAGAGCCCTGAAACCACGACTGCGGCGGTAAGCCACAGCTTCCAGTTGATGGTAGGAAACCGCCTATGCACCGCTACCAGGATAATAGCTGCAATAAGCATGAGGGCCTTGACGATATCGGTGCACCGGTACAGGAGCCTTCCCAGATTGATTTCTCCCTGGACCGAACGATCAAATTCCTCGGGAACTTTGAGTTTACGCGTGAATTCACCCAGGGTATCTCCGAAAACGCGCACTTTTACCCGCAGGCGGGCATCGTCAATGGAAAATCCTTTCTTTTCCCAGGCAAGCGTGTGATCGATTCTATTCTTTTGTTTTTCGAGCTCATTCTCAACCAAAAAGTAATCTTCCAAATCAATACCTTCAAAACCCAGATGCTGTTCCGCGAGCTGCCTGGCCTGCTCGTGAGTGAGGCTTGCGCCTTCTTTGTTGTCCAATATCGAGTGTTTAAAATGCGCGACTTTGCCGGTTGACGGCTCTATGTCAACGGTAAAACTCTCTTTATCAAGCTCCCGGAACCACTTTACCCGGAAAAACCAAACCGGAACTCCTTGCTGAATATATTCACTGATCTTTTTTACCCCCCGCGTTTTCTGCAAGTAAGCCGAGCTATAGAAATCAGACTCAAAAATTACCGTTTGGTCGAATCCACGCAGATCAAACCCCTTGGCGGCTATAAAATCAGCGGAAATCTTAACTGCCTGTTCCTTATTCACCGCGGCATCAATGGAAGCGAAAGGAAAAGCCTGATAAAAGAACGCGACAAAGACCACAAGGCCGGTAAGGCCGCACAGGCTCCAGATAAACAAAGATTTACGGTAACCGCTCAAAGACACAGCAAAGTTCTCCCTCGATATCAAAGTCGGCTATAAACCTAAAAATTTGATAGCTCCTCCACAGACAAAAATAATAAAACCGGCTATGGCATGAGAATATTTTTGTAATTTAAACAGGGGGAAGAGATTCAAACCGCGCGATAAAACCATAACCAAGCAAAGCATAGTGCCGATAGTGACCGTGCCGAAGGCAGCGGTGACCATAACCACTGATGCCATATTACCTTTCGCCGCTGGGTACATAAGGATGGGTATCAACGGCTCGCAGGGGCCGAAAATAAAGATGGTAAATAAAATCCAGGGCGTGATATTGACTTTCCCGGGTATCTGGTGGACATGCTCGTGGCCGCTGGTATGACAGTGCTCATGCTCATGGGCGGGGCTTTCCTGGTGAAGATGAACATGGCTATGGGGCTTATTACGTATTGCCCGGTGCAGGCCCCAGATAAAGTAGGTAAAACCAAAAATAAGCAGCAGCCATGCCGCAAAATCCCCCCGCAGCGACTCAACCGCTTCCAGTTTAAATACCGCTATGCCAAAACTGATTCCGATAAAACCAAGGATAACCGAACTGAGCACATGGCCAAGCCCGCAGGCTATGGTTATCGAGGCGGTCCTCGCCAGGCTCCATTGCCTTGCCTTGGCCATGGCAATAAAGGGGAGGTAATGGTCTGGCCCGAACAAGGTGTGAAAAAAACCGATACTGATGGCTGTACCTAAAAGAATCATAGTTTCATTTTCCATGCCTATCCTCCCGATTTTTTGCGGATTCAATGGCCGTAAAAACCCCGGCATTGCTCCGGGAGAAACAAAACCGTTATTTTTTTCTCTTTAAAGAAATCCTCCACCGCTTGAGCGTTCCTGCCTCCGGAAGGCACAACTCCCGCGCAGCAACCCGCTGCAGCCAATTCTACGGGTGCGTCAAGAAAAGGAAAAAAGGCATTGGCGGCAAACACCGAGCCTTTAACTTCATGTCTGCAGCCTCGAGCCCGTTCAATGGCGATTTTACAAGCTTCCCTGGTCATCGGCCCGCCAGCGGCTCCTATCAACATCCTGTCCCGGGCTAAAGCCACCTCATTACCGCCGCTAAACGAACCCCAGGCAACAGCCCAGGCGATAAGCAATGAATCAAGGCTGGAGGTGTCGGAAAAAAGTTCCGGGCAGTCAACCCCCCTCAATTCCCCGTCTTCGCCGGGGAATTGACCCCGGCCTGGAAGTTCGGGGTTTGACTCGGTCGAAGTATCAAAGCCGTCAAATGTCAAAATGAAATTGTGGCAGGGCTGCCTGATGAATCCTCCGCGAACCATGCGGTATGCCCATCTGCCTTCACCTGCATCAAGCGGCGGCAGGCCTGAAAAAGCTTTTAGGCGCTTGCGCCTTGAAAGAATATCCAAAGCCGCTGATTCAATCGAGGACGCGGCAACGAGATCAAGAGACCAGCGGCTGCTACCAAGTAACTCTTTACGCCGCTGGCTCTGCATCAAACTATCAGCCAGGGACGCAGTTATCGGAAAATTACAAACCAGCTCACCCCCAAAAACAGCTTCAGGATACCCCATGAGTGATTTTTCCAAAGCCAAAGCGGTATTCTGCCAGTCAATGGCAAGGCCGCAAGGGTTACCGTGTTTAGCCGCTATACTTATAAAAGGTACTTTTTGATAGCGGCGCTTAAAACCTTCTTCTGCCAGCCATAAAACCTGAAGCAGGCAGTCCAGGTCAGCGAGATTCGTATATGAAGGAACCTCGCCTATGAGCTGGCTGAGCGCTAATAGGCCCTGGCAAGAGCCAGGCTCACGCTTAAACAAATCGCAGGGTTTTTGATAGGGATTTTCGCCCTCAAGCAAGCCAAGCGCTTTGGTGCCGATAATTATTTCCCGCTCGCTAACCTCTGAACTGCAAGAACCGGCCGTAAGATAATGCGAAGCAATTTTGGCGAATACCTTACCAATCAACTCATCCCGCAACCCGAAAGGGATATCATTATGATGGCTGGCTAGCGTCTGTATTACCACGGCCATGTCCTCCGGGTTTGAAACAGGGATCCTGCGCCCCTTTGCCGCCAAGGCAAGAATCGCATGGCCGCCGACATCAAGGCCCTCGGTTAAAGGATATGTAGTTACGTACACCAAATCAATGGCTGGCGCATGCACAGTGGTAAGGGCTAATTCTAATCGTGGATGCAGCGTGGCTGGAAAAGGGTATGTTCCTTCAATAGAAAAATAATCTGAGAAGTCCCGTACCGGGACATTATGCTCAATTAACAACCGGCAGGTTTCGCTGGCGGCTACTATCTGCCAGCCAAGACTGGTTAAATTGCGGGCAAATTGAACAGCGCCGCACTGGTCGTATAAAGAAAATAGGGCTGTTTTTTGCATTGGTATGGATTGATAGAGGCGACGATGAGCTATGTATTTAGGGCTTTCTGGCAAGGCGTTCGGCAACCCGGACCGCGGCAACCCCGTCTTTGCTGTAGGAGGCGCCGATTGATTCGGCATAGCGCTGCGTGACCACTGCTCCTCCGACCATGAATTCACAGCTTAAGTTCTGGCGACGGGCCTCCTCGATTACCTCTTTCATATTCACCATGGTCGTAGTCATCAGCGCTGAAAGCCCGACAATGTCAGGTTTGTAGCGCTTGATAGCGTCGATGATTTTCTCGGTGGCAACGTCTTTACCCAGGTCAAGGATCTCAAAACCGTGATTTTCGAGCATAAGGGTAACGATGTTTTTACCGATGTCGTGCACATCGCCCTCGACCGTGGCTACCAGAATAAGGGCCTTTCGCTTCTGCGGGCCTTGAGATTGTTTGAGATAGGGCGCAAGCATACTAACCCCCTGCTTCATAGCTTCGGCGCTAGCAACCAGCTGAGGCAGGAAATATTTTTTTTCCTCGAATAACTTTCCCACTTCAGCCACTGCCGGGACCATAAATTCCTGCATGAAACTAAAAGCGTCCGTGCCGGCGACGACTACGCGCTGTAAATTATCCTTCACCGCATCTTTATCACCGCTGAGTATTGCCTGATACACTGATTTTCCGAGATTAACTTCAGGTGGTAAAATCTCACCTCTCATTGGTAACGACTTAGGACGAACTGTTACGCTACCGTATCGGCTAAGGAACTTGCGGACCTGTTTGTCCTGGCCAAGCAAAAACTGCCTGGCTAGTTTGTTGGTAACTGGTCTTTGGTCCGCAGGGTCAGCGATTGCCAGGCTTAAGCCTCTGCGGCAAGCCAGGGAAAGGAATACCCGGTTAAGCAAGTGCCGCTGGGGAAGGCCAAAGGATATATTGGAAATACCAGCGATAGTCCTGCATTTGAAAATCTTTTTGCACCAGCTGATGGTCTTGAGAGTCTCAAGTCCCGCGCGCTGGTTCGTAGATAAGGTCATCACCAGGCCGTCGACGACAAAGTCGTCTTTTGAGAAACCATACTGGCGAGCTTCCGCGTACAAGCGTTGGATAATCGCCCTGCGCTTCTCAAAACTCTCAGGAATTTCCTTGCCGGCAATAGGAAGGAGTATAAACATGGCGCCATAACGCTTGGCGATAGTAAAGAGCTTTGAAAGCTTTTGTCTCTCTCCCGAAATTGAATTTATCAGGGCTCTGCCCGGATATGTCCGTAAAGCTGCCTCGATAACCTCCGGCCGGGAAGAATCAATGACCAAAGGCAGGTCAGTTGCGACAGAGAGGGCTGAGAGCGCCTCAAGCATGGCTTGCGTTTCGTTGACGCCTGCCGCTCCCAGGTTAACGTCAAGAGCTTTCGCGCCCTCTTTTTC
>CAYNSZ010000053.1:0-8118 GCA_964400075.1 uncultured Planctomycetia bacterium | reverse complement strand
TTCACTTCGACTTCGCTCAGTGTCCTTCGAACCCATTCGACATCGCTCAGGGTTCGTCCTGAGTATATCGAAGGACGAAGTGTCCTGAGCCTGTCGAAGGAGGCTCGGTCGAAGTATCAATGTAATCCGGCCGTATGGTGCGGTAAGAGCCAGCGTTCAAGCAAATAAAATACCAGGAATGACAAAACAAAAGTAGTAAGACTGAATTCCACCATGAGCTGTGTAAATATAACACCACTGATAATGGTATTGCAAATAATATGGAAAACAATCGTCAGGAGACTCAGGAGAGCGTAGGCAATCCGAAGCTGTGTTTTTTTGTGTGCCAAGCCTCCTCTAAAGGGTAGCATCTGATGGATAAGCACGGCGAGAGCCGGAAATTCGATTGTATTGAGAAAGCTATTGGAGCCAAGAAAGACATCTTTTGCATAACCGAAGCCAAGCGCGCATATGAGTGCAGTCGGCAGGGAGAAATAGAGCGCGACGAAAATAACCCCCAGAATTAGGAACTCAACCCGCAAATAAAGTCCGAAAGGGCGCACGATATCCAGCAAGAGGAGGCTGAAAAGAGCTATGGCAAGCTTACTATTTCTCATGGACTAAAAATACCTTTTCCTGGTAGGTATGTTCCCGAAAAAGCCTAACGCTCACGTCCCAGAAAAGATTGTCTTCGTTTTTCTGAATACGGGAAACAGTGCCGACATCAAGCGGGATGTTTGAGCTGGAGAGCCCCAGCCAAATCCTGTCACCAGGTCTTATACTTTCTCCATTCTCAATATATTGCACCGTGGCTCCGATAAGATTACCCGAAAGCAGGCCGAATTCCAAGTCGCCCACATGGACTGATGCGGTAAATTCGGGGTCGCCGACAAAAATAAGACGGGAATCAGTTTGATTTACTTCATCAATTTTTCCAATCAGATAACCGTTTTCATCGACCGCGAACATTCCGGCAAAAACGCCATCGGTTTTGCCTTTGTCGATTATGGCAAATTGGCGCCAGTTGCTGGGAGAGAAAGCTACGAGATAAGCGCCAGTCAGGACTATACCTTTGGATTGCGATATATCCAGGGCTTTACGGAGGGATTCATTTTCTTCTTTCAGGTGATGAAATTGTTTCAGGCGCAAGCGCAGATTGATATTTTCATTTTGCAAATCAGCTAATTTCTGGATCATGCCGCCTCGTGAGTAATGGAAAGATGTCCGCGCGGTGAAAATTATCAGGTGCTGGATGAAGCGTTTCGCGGGCAGAAAAAACAGCACTGGCAGCAGCAGGAAGACGACGATATATTTCGATTGGAATCTAGAAGGTAGATACAAGGGAAAGCTTCTTTAAAAATTTAGGTTCTTCCAAAATCTTTCCTGTACCTAAAGCGACTGCCGTGAGCGGATCGTCGGCGACGAAACAGGCAAGGCCTGTTTCTTCTGAAATCAGTTTATCGATGCCACGCAACAGGGATCCTCCACCGCACAAGACGATGCCGCGTTCGATTAAATCCGCGGCTAATTCGGGCGGTGTGCGTTCGAGAGTCACTTTGGCTGCCTCGACGATTTCCTTCAGGGGCGGCTCAAGAGCGAGCCGTATTTCGTCAGAATTGGCACGAATAAATTTCGGAAGACCCGTAATAAGATCGCGTCCGCGTACTTCAATCGTCAGCTCTTCGGGTAACTTCCAGGCTGAACCGATTTTTATTTTAATTTCTTCAGCAGTGCGTTCCCCGATCATAAGGTTATAATTTTTCTTCATATGCTCAATGATCGCGGTATCCATCTCATCTCCTCCGGTTCTGATAGAGCGGGCGTTCACGATTCCGCCTAAAGAGATAACCGCGATTTCGGTTGTGCCGCCGCCGATGTCGATAATCATACTGCCCTGGGGTTCGGCAATAGGCAGGCCTACCCCAATAGCAGCTGCTATGGGCTCTTCAACCGGTATGACTTCCCGGGCGCCGGCGCGTAACGCCGAATCCTTTACCGCTCTTTTTTCCACTTCCGTGATGCCGGAAGGTACGGCAATCACGACTCGAGGTCCAAAAAAAATCGACCGGCGTGGGTGGGCTCTGCGGATAAATTGCCGGAGCATTTCTTCGGTAACGTCAAAATCGGCAATTACGCCGTCTTTGAGGGGGCGGATAGCGGTAATTGTGCCCGGGGTTCTGCCCAGCATGCGCTTAGCTTCTTCGCCTACGGCAAGGCATTCACCGGTATTTTTATAAATTGCCGCAACCGAAGGCTCGCAGAGCACGATTCCTTCTCCCCGTAAATAGATCAGAGTGGTCGCTGTTCCCAGGTCAATTCCGATATCGCTGGAAAAACTTCCCAGCAGATTTCCAATGCGCTTGAACAGGGGGCGAAGCAGGCGTATCATGCTTTCAATAATAACAAAGGGCTAAATATATGTCAACATAAAGTTTTTTTTGACCGGCAAACAATACCAGAAATAGGGCATTCGAGCTTTTATTCGCGGAAAATGGCGCCGGTTGAGGCTGAAGTCACCATTCGGGAATAGCGTGACAAATAGCCTGATTTGGCTTTAACTGGTATAGCACTAAGAGTTTTCAGCCGTTGTTTGGCCTCTGACGGTGAAATATTTACATCGATTTTTCTTTTCGGTATGTCTATGGAGATGATATCCCCGTCTTTTACCAGAGCAAGCATCCCCTTACGTGCCGCTTCCGGAGAAATGTGGCCGATACATGGGCCGCGGGTGCCTCCGGAAAAGCGGCCGTCAGTAATCAAAGCTACGTGTTTATGCAGGCCCATGCCGACAATGGCACTGGTAGGAGCGAGCATTTCACGCATACCAGGGCCGCCGCTCGGGCCTTCATAACGGATGACTACGACCGCGCCTTTAACTATTTTTTTACCCAGTATGGCCTCCATCGCTTCCTCTTCTGAATCAAAGACTCTTGCCGCACCGCGAAATGCCAGCATATCCGTTTCGACCGCCGATTGTTTAACTACGCAACCCTCCGGGGCAATGTTGCCATAGAGTATAGCAATACCTCCCTCAGGATGATATGGCCGGGTGAGCGGCCGGATAACTGTTTCGTCAGTGATGAGCGCTTGGTCTGCGATGGCTTTGAGGGATAGGCCGGAAACAGTTTTGGTATCCGCCAGTTTTTCCTTAAGGCGCTTAAACATGGCTGGTATACCGCCGGCATGGTGAAGGTCTTCCATGAAATGTTCACCCGACGGAAGCATGTCAGCGATATGCGGAGTGGTCTTGCTGAGTTTATCAAAATCATCAAGAGTAAGTTTTATGTTCGCTTCATGCGCGATAGCCATAAGGTGGAGAACCGTATTGGTAGATCCGCCCAAAGCCATATCGATGCGGATGGCGTTTAAAAGCGCGGCTTTAGTTACAATGCTGCGTGGCGTAATATCGTTTTTGATCAAATGCATGATTTTCTGGCCGCTTTCGTAAGCGATACGGATTTTTTGGTTTAAAACTGCCGGAGTGGTGGCGCAGTAAGGAAGCGACAAGCCCATAGCTTCCGTTAGACAGGCCATGGTATTCGCAGTATACATTCCCTGGCAGGAACCGCAGGAAGGACAAGCCTCGCGTTCAAGGTTGCGGCGTTCGCTTTCGGTTATTTCGCCAGCTTTAAATCGGCCGACAGCTTCAAAGGTATCTCGTACTAACGAAAGGCGCCTCTGGCCGAGGTGCCCCGCAAGCATGGGGCCCGCGGTAACGATTATCGTGGGGATATTCAGGCGTAAACATCCCATGATCATGCCCGGGGTAATCTTATCGCAATTGGTCAAGAGGATGAGGCCGTCAAAGGCATGGGCAGAAGCAACGCTTTCGATGATATCAGCGATCAATTCGCGCGAAGGGAGCGAATACTTCATGCCTTCGTGGCCCATAGCAATGCCGTCACAGATGCCTGGTACCCCGAAAATAAAAGGGGTGCCGTTGGCGTTTTCAACGCCACGCTCGATGTAGCGTTCAAGGGTACGCATGTTAATGTGGCCGGGAATGATATCGGTAAATGATGAAGCGATGCCTACGTAAGGGCGATTGATATGTTCAGGATGCAGGCCAGTACCATACAGTAGAGCGCGATTGGGCATCCGTTCCACGCCTTTTTTGATTTTATCAGAACGCATAAGTCCTCCTCAATGAGGCTGTGCTTTTTCAAGCCAAGTGAATTTTATATCAGGCGAAGGAAAAGCACTAGCCGAATTGATATCTGCCGATAGCCGAAAGTTCTCTTCGAGAACTTTCGCATATACAGCGAGGCAGATATATACCCTTTCTCTACCGAAAGTGGTGAATATTGTTGCAATTCTACCCTTATATATGAAAAGAACTTGAGCGCTGGCCCCCACGCGAACCGTTACGGCACTTTTAAATTCCGTCTGCTACCGTTACCGCGATTAATCAGCTCCTTCCAATACCCCTAAATCACGTTTCTCTTTTAAAAAGTAATCTATTTTTTTATCAGCGGCAACTGGTTTGACGTATTTATCCACGACAACTTTTGTATCTTTGATGTTAAGCTGTTCGAAGAGAAAAGAGAATTCTTCCTCCATGGCTTGCGATATTTTTTTGCGGACGTCTTTAGTCAAGGAATGCAATTCCCGTTTAAATGGCCCCAAAGCTTTTTTCCTGGCTGTATAGATGAACTGGTCATTGGTTTGATTCGGTTTTTTCTCATCGGTGCAATTTTCGTGGAGCCAGGAATAGATTTTTTCTTTCAAGGCAAGAGGTATAAAATCGTAAACAATATTTTGAAATTGGGTTGCGAGGTGTATTTCGGCGCATCCGACTTTAGGAAAATGATGAAAGGCTTCATTGGGTAAGGTTGAAGCCCCGTGCTGTACCGCGCCAGCAAGACGATAATTTTTGCGGGCGATATCCGAAAGTTTTGCCAAAGTATCCAGATCAATATTAACTTTGGCAATCGAGCCGTCCGGCAGCACTACTCCACCATGGCTGGTCCCGGTTTGGATGCTTATTTTAGAAATACCCTTCAGGCTGGCGATTTCCTTACGATATCCTCCCATAAAGGCATGAAGTTCTTCGGGCGTGGAATTCTTACCGCCCACTTCACCGATTTCGCCACCGATGGATATTGGCATACCCTGCGGCTGCAGCTGCCGGATGAAACGGGTGATCTCGGCGCAAACCTGATAATTCAGCTTTTGCTGTTCGTCCAGATTTGGTTTTGACAAGTCTACGAGCGTGGAAGTGTCAATGTCAATATTATAAAAATGCGCCTCAATTGACTCTTGAATTAAGGTTTTAAGGGGGGTTAGCTCAGCCGCAGGGTCCTTAAGGTAACTTTTTGCTTTAACCTGAAAATGATCACCCTGGATAAAGACCGGGCCTTGAAAACCTTCACGCAAAGCGGCAAGGATTATCATAGAGCTATATTCGAGGGGACGCTGGTCAGTGTAACCGATTTCACTTTTCGCGATTTCGAATATAAATGCGCCGGCATTAATTTTACGCGCGGCGTGGAAAACTGCCCGGGCAAGGTCATAGGTCAATGTCCTGATATTCATAGCCGGTACCGTAAAGCCGCTCACCTTTCTTTCGCCCATGGCCTGGTAGAGTCCTTGAATTGAGGCGGGGATTACTCCCGCCCGAATACCAAGATTATAAGCCAGCCAATACGATAGCTTAATGAGTTTACTATTGTCGCTGAATAGCATCGTCTCGGCAATGTTATCAATTGCAGCAGTTTGGAGTAGGGATTGTTCCTTAACCGTCACCTCATTGCCGGAAACATCGTACGCTTTGGCATGCAAAAGCTGAGACTCACTCGAATACACCATAATCCCTCCTTACCTGATTTTAGTATTAAGTTAAAAGCTTTACGAGTGAATAGTATTTGCGTACTTCAATATTTTTATGCTGTATCGCGGTTCTCAGCGGGATAAGTACAGGCTGATCATTCTTCAGGGTGACACAACAGGCGCTGTGGCCGTTTTTTAAGGCCTGGACCGCATAATATCCGTAATGGGCGGCAAGCATCCTGTCGAATGCCGTAGGGCTGCCACCGCGTTGAATGTGACCCAAGACAAGCTCTCGGGTCTCAAGGCCGGTTAATCCGGTGATTTTCCGTGCCAGGACCGGAGCTTTAGCTTTTCCTTCAGCGACAACGATAATCCAGCTTACTTTACCCAGCCGGTTGCCCTCGATGATTTCTTTGCACATTTTTTTAAGACTGAATTCCTGCTCGGGAATTATCACTTCTTCGCAGCCTCCGGCGAGTGCTACCCTCAGAGCAATATAGCCGCAGTCGCGACCCATCACCTCAACTACAAAAATTCGTTCAAGAGAAGTAGCGGTGTCGCGAATTTTATCAAGAGCGTCAAGGGCAACATTAACCGCCGTGTCGGCGCCGATGGCCATCGGGACGCCATTAATATCATTATCAATCGTTGCGGGAATTCCTACAACTCTAATCTTATAGCGGTTTGCCAGAATATTTGCGGCAGTCAGCGAGCCGTTTCCCCCGATAACGATCAAGCCGTCAATGCGATTATCGGTGAGAGTTTTGACTGCCTGAAGCTGCGCAGTTTTCCTTTTAAATTGCGGGGCGCGCGCCGTTTTCAGGATTGTGCCTCCACGGCTGATAATTCCCGACACCGATTGCCGGTCAAGCGCGACCAGGTCCGCGTCAATCAAACCCGCATAACCGCGGCGAATCCCCACTATCTCGATACCGCTTCCGCTTGCGCTGCGCACCACCGCGCGGATCGCGGCGTTAATTCCCGCACAGTCTCTGGTGAGTATAGCTATCCGTTTTAGTTTCATGTTTTTTTATCAGGTGCCCTCCTGCCAGGCGTTCAAGTAGGCGTGTTGCTGCTTGCTCAAGCGGTCGATGGTAATGCCCAATGAAGTTAGCTTGAGCTTCGCGACTTGATAATCAATCACATCGGGAACCTTATATACTTTCGGGGCTAAGGTATCACGGTTCCGGGCAATATACTCACAGCTTAAGGCTTGGTTGGCGAAACTTAAATCCATTACTTCAGCCGGATGTCCCTCCGCGCAGGCGAGATTAACGAGTCTGCCGTCTCCTAATAAAAAAATTCGTTTTTCATTACCTAAAACGAATTCTGTAATCAAGGGTTTTACCTGGCGCTGAGTTTTCGCGAGCGCTTTGAGACTCTTAATTTGAATTTCTACGTCAAAATGTCCAGCATTGGCAAGAATAGATTTATCCTGCATCAGAAGGAAATGCTCTTTGGCTATGACGTTAATATTTCCGGTGACAGTGATAAAAATATTTCCGACTTTGGCAGCTTGGCGCATGGGCAATACCCGAAAACCATCCATAGTCGCTTCCAGAGCCTTCAGATAATCAATCTCGCAAATGATTACCTGTGCGCCTAAGCCTCGCGCGCGCTGGGCTACGCCTTTGCCGCACCAGCCGTAGCCGCATACGACGACGGTTGAACCGGCGATCAGTTTATTCGTAGCGGATTATCCCATCTAAGGTAGACTGTCCGGTGCCATAACGGTTATCGAAAAGATGCTTGGTGTAGGCGTCATTGACCGCGATAATCGGATAGAGCAATCTCCCCTGCTTTGCCAGAGCTTTAAGCCGTATCACGCCGGTGGTAGTCTCTTCAGTGCTGGCCCACGGTAAATCTATACGTGCCCTGGCGGTTGCGGCCCGTTTATGGATAGTAGAAACAAGATCTGCTCCATCATCCATGGTTATTTGCGGGTTGTATGCAAGAACACGCTTGATATGGTCATAATAACGGAGATTGTTTTCGCCGTTAATCGCGTACACATCGATGCCGTAATCAAATACCAATGAAGCGGCGACATCATCCTGCGTGGATAAAGGATTTGATGCGCACAGAACCGGCCTGGCGCCGGCAGCTTTCAGGGTAAGCGCGAGCGCCGCAGTTTCGGTCGTGATATGTAAACATGCCCCGATAGTAATGTCCTGTAAGCATTTTTCCTTGCTGAAGCGTTTCCGTATTATTTCGAGCACCGGCATACGTTCAAGCGCCCATTTGATGCGTTTTTTCCCTATCGTTTTAAATTTCTTGTTTTTTATATCATACTTCATGATTTCCTCGTCTGTTTTAGATGGCGGCCGATGGTTTATTCTCCTCCGCCGAATATCCCGTAGCTTGCTACGG
>CAYNSZ010000052.1:3139-8132 GCA_964400075.1 uncultured Planctomycetia bacterium | reverse complement strand
ATCAGGCAAAAGCTTGGTATTGATTTCAGCAGTCACAGTTCGCACCGCGACCTTATGTATGACTGCTGGGAAAGAAATCTTCGCGGCGGCTTAAAGTGCGTTGAAGAACAACTCGGCATACGGCGATGCCTTAAAGGCGTTGACGGCTACATGGCGGTCCAGCTCTGGTATGATTACCGCGATAACGGTAATCCCAGTGCATTAGCCAAGCTTCTTGCCTACAATAGAGAAGACGTGTGCAATTTAGCAGTATTGCGCAGGAAACTAAGCGTCAAGTAACCGTCAAACACAAATTTCTACTTCATGACAGGCGGTTACGATGCCCGTATGTTTAAATTCCAAAATCCAATGACCAAAATTCAAAACACAAACGTTTTGGACATTGGAATTTTGAATTAGGAATTTATTTGATATTTGGGATTTGTTATTTGGGATTTCAAATTAAGAGGACGTTTATGCGATTCAGTGTCACTCAAGAAAAAGAAGATGCCTTAAAGGCGAAAATGGCTTCCCTGGGAATAAACGAGGCTGAGCTCGAGGAGACATTTATACGCGCAAGCAAAAAAGGAGGCCAGAAGGTCAATAAAACTTCCAGCTGTGTGTATTTAAAGCATGTGCCGACAGGTATCGAAGTCAAGTGCCAAGTAGAGCGTTCCCAAAGCCTCAACCGGTTTCTTGCCAGAAGAATACTGGTCAATAAAATCGAGTCATTACGTATGGGCAGAAAGTCCCGGGAGCAAAAGGAGCACGAGAAAATGCGGCGCCAGAAACGCAGGCGTTCCCGCCGGGGCAAAGAGAAGATGCTCCGCGATAAAAAAATCCAATCAGAAAAGAAAGAATTGCGTAAAATCATCCTGCCGCAATAACCGCCTATCAGTTTAGGTCGGTTTAAATTCTTCTTGACCGCCCTGTTCAAGAGATTTAGAATTGTAGCGTGACAAACCCAAAAGCGCCGGAGTATAGCCGTTTAATCAATACGGTTGTTACCCTGGGTTCCATTCTCATCGGTCTGGGGATCCTGCTTTTCGTCGCCTCCAACTGGGACAAGTTATCGCGCCCTGCCCAATTAACCATCATCTTTTCAGTCATTGCCTGCTTTAATTTTGCAGGGTATTACTTCCGCTGCGTCAAAGATAATTTTCCGGGCCTGGGGCAGGGCTTTTTGCTCATGGGAGCGTTTGCATTTGGCGTCGGGGTGTGGTTAGTCGCCCAGATGTACCATATCCATTATAACTATTCAGCCGCCTTTTTATTCTGGGTTATCGGTATCCTGCCGCTTGCGTATTTGTACCGTTCCTGGATGATCCTCACGCTTTCCTCGATTCTCAGTTGTATCTGGCTGGGCTGTTATATCGCCTACTACCCCTTGCGTGCCGCCTACGGCTTCTTTATCCTGGCGGCGCTGCTTTTGTACATGGTGTACGCCTTCCAGCAGCGCTTTTCCCTGTTTGTGATAATCGTGGGCTGCTTTATCTGGTTAACTAATTTTTTCAGGTTAGCGTATTTTGCCACTACCTCCGGGCCTGAAGATGACTTGCTGTTCCATTTGTTGTTGGCCACGGCTTATGCTGGTTTTGGAATAATTCTCTATAGTCTGGGCATGTGGCATAGCCGTCAAGGCTCCCGGGACAGGTTCTCCTTTCTCTATAAATTTTTGGGTGTCGTGGCCCTGTGCCTCTCGACATATTCCCTCACCTATACCCACCATTATTATCAGGAAGTTAGTTATTTAACGCAAAGCCCTTCCAAGAGCGTCAGCGCTTTCATAGTCATGTTTGTTCTGGCAGTGACCTTGCTGTTTCAGCTGTATCGTTCATCGAAAGACACCGCTGAAGCCGGGGAAATAAGGCTTATCAGCTATGTATTGTTCTTACAGGTTATAGCGTTTATTCTTTCGTATATGTGCCTGAAGGCAGTCTCGTTGAGTTATAACCTTCTCTTGATTTTTCAAATACTGAGTTTTATGTGCGTCGGCTTCTTGCGGCGCAGTGAGGGCCTTTTCAGGCTGGCGATAGTTCTATTTTTCCTTGAGGTATTGAGCCGGTATTTTGATATCTTCTGGAAGATGATGCCCCGTTCGCTTTTGTTTATCGGCGGCGGCGTAATCCTTATCGCCGGCGCAATATTCGCCAATAAAAAGCGAAAAGAATTAGAGCAAAAAATGGCGCAGAGCCAACACCCATGAAGAAGCTGGCGGTTTTTCTGATCATCGCGGGCCAACTCTTATTCTTGAGTTCCATGATCTGGTTTCATCAAGCAAAGCTATCCGGCGCAACCAAAGTATTGCTTAAAACCGTTCCGGTTGATCCCCAGAGCGTGTTCCGGGGGTATTTTGTGGATTTAAACTACGAGATAAGCTCCCTGCCGAAGAGCTTATTACAGGACGCTGACCCGGCTCAAATACAGGAAGGCCAGGAGCTGTTCGTAGTTTTGAAAAAAGACGGCCAGTTCTGGCAGGCAGAAAGCGTTCAGGCCAAAAAGCCTCAAGGGAAAAATATTGTGTTTATCCGCGGCCGCACGCCGCTCTATTGGGGCATGGGCGGGGTAAACTTTAATTTTGAATACGGTATAGAATCTTTTTTTCTTAATGAAGAATCCGCTCACCAGGTGGAGGAGTCTGGCCGCGGGGACTGGGGCCGAACCCGCCGCCTGATAGACGAACGTATCGCGCAGCTCGATGAGGAGACCAAACGGATATATGATTCGCGCCTCTCAGATTATACCGTTGACAGCTGGGAAGAAGAGATGGTCTATTGGGTGCGTGACGGCCTTGTGAGTGAGGAAACCATGGCCGCCATCATCAAGAAATACCGTGGTGCCTTCGCGAAAATCGATGAAGCCACCAGGGTGGTTAACGAATCTGTCGCCCAGCCCTTGAGCGTGGAAGTGGCCATAGACAAGAATGGGTACGGCTATCCGGTGAAATTGTGGTGCGAAGGCCGGGAATACCGTTGACCGAAGCTATCATATAGCCTGCCTCCGTTGATATAGTACAACCTAACGCGTGATTTTCCCCAAGCACGTCTTGTCTGTTGAGCTGGTTGCTATGAAAAGCCATGACAGCGCCTATTACCAGCTGTTGCAGAATCTATTAGCGGTTGAGCAGATGGGCGAAGGCCTGTATAAGACCTTGTCCATGAAAGAGCGCGATAGCGACAAGCGCCAGACGTACCAGCGCCTGGCGGTGAATGAATCAGAGGTCGCCCGTAACATCGAGCAGGAGTTGTTTCTGGCCGGCACGCGGCTTAAAAAGAAGAACACTTTGCTTACCGGCACGGTCAGTCTTATCCAGCGAATAGTTCCTGCCCCAGTGCTGAATTGGCTGCTTAAAGGTATTTTAAAGAAGCGCATGTACAGTAACTTAGCAGCTAGGCATAGGGAGCGTAACCCCGGTTTTTGGAACCTGCTGGTCGCCCATGAAGAGCTCCAGCATGAAATCATAATGGAAGTAGGTAGAAAAAGCGAGGCTACATGAATAAAGAACGTTTATTTAAGACCTATTTCTGGCTTATTGGCGTCTATGACGTACTGCTTGGCATAGGATTTGCGTTGTTTTTCCGCAATATCTACGCTGCTTTAGGTATTAGCCTGCCGAATCATCCCGGCTATATCTTTGTGCCGGCTTTGTTCCTTGCCTGCGGAGGCGTGGGAGAATTCCTGATCGCCAAAAACCCTTTACGCAATATAGATCTAGTGGTCGTACGTATACTCATGAAGCTTTCTTTTGCCGCGGCAGTAATCTTTTGTTATTTCCAATACGGGGTTCCTGCCATATATTTGATAATCTCCATATTGAGCGTGATCGGGATAATCAATAATCTCCTTTTTCTCAGCTGGGCTGAAGCAAGCGCTGACAAAGCGAAAACCTAACCAAAGGGATTGCCAATGAACATCGGACTCATCGCCATGAGCGGAGTCCGGGCGTATAACGAGGAATTGACCCGTTTGGGCCTTACCCTGCCCGGTTTTGTCGACCGCAATAAAATTATCGCCTCTTTACCCAGCCTGGGACTCTTAACCCTGGCCGGTATGACCCCGCAAGATATCAAGGTAGAGTATCTTGAGGTCGCGGATATCAAGGCAGTCAATGATCTGCCCGGTTCATTTGGCCTTGTGGCGATCTCAACCTACAGCGCCCAAATATTCGAAGCTTATGAGCTGGCTGAGCGTTACCGGGCGCAAGGCGTGACCACGGTGATCGGCGGGCCTCATGTGACCATACTGCCTGATGAGGCTGCTATTTATTGTGACAGCGTGGTGAAAGGTGAAGGAGAGCCGGTCTGGCGAGAATTGCTTGATGATTTTAAGCATAACCGCTTAAAAAAGGTTTACTCCTCATTCGACAAGGACTTTAACCTTAAAGACTCGCCTTTGCCGAGTTTTGATCTGCTTAACCCCGATAAGTATAACCGCCTGACTGTACAGACTAGCCGTGGCTGTCCTCATTGCTGTGAGTTTTGCGGGGCGTCTTTATTGATCTCCCATAGCTATAAGCAAAAGCCCGCAGATAAGGTCTTGTCTGAAATACGCGAAATAAAAAAACTCTGGAAACGGCCGTTCATCGAGTTTGCTGATGACAATTCTTTTGTCAACAAGAAGTACTGGAAGGAGTTGCTCAGAGAGCTTAAGGCCGAGGACATCAGCTGGTTTACCGAGACTGACATTTCAGTTGCCGATGACGAAAATCTCTTAGCGCTTATGCGCCAGAGCGGCTGCCAGCAGGTCCTCATTGGTCTTGAGAGCCCTTCAGCTGCGGGCCTGGATGGCTTAGAGCTTTCCAGCAACTGGAAACTGAAGCAGCTGGATTCGTACCGCCGGGCAATTGATACTATCCAGTCTCACGGAGTAACTGTCAACGGTTGTTTTATCCTTGGGCTTGACGGCCAGGATAAAGGAATATTCGATGAAGTCTGGGAATTTGTCAAAGAAAGCGGTTTGTATGAGGTTCAAATTACCATCATCGCCACCGGCTTCACTGCGCAATACGGAGCCG
>CAYNSZ010000052.1:0-3096 GCA_964400075.1 uncultured Planctomycetia bacterium | reverse complement strand
CAAAATGCGCTCTTTTTGATGTGAATTTTAAGCCTCAGCAGATGTCTGTGGCTGAGCTTGAAAAAGGATTCCGAGACCTGGCGGAAAAAATTTATAGCGCCGAATTCACGCACCAGCGCAGAAGCCGGTACAAGAATATGCTTAGGCAGCAGCTTAAAGCTGCTAAGGGGGCAGCTTAGAAATAATTAAGTGTTGTGTCCATTGAATTGCGTGTTAAGTGTAACCAATAGGTTGTAAGTTCGAGTCCTACCGGGGGAGCCAATTGAAAATCCGAACTTTTTCGGATTATAGCCCCAGTTACAAATCGTAGCTGGGGCTTGTTTCTTGTTTACTATTAAGATATAACGAGTTATGATGTCCCAATGGGTTAATACGAAAGTTCGGATTTTGGGGGTACTTGACGGGGCAATTGGGGATACGAACTTTTTTCACGTTTGCTCAACGGTTCGTGAGCCGCCGCTATAATAATGGAGAGAACATGAGACAAAAGAGTGTTTTAAAATTACTTACGATAATGTTTTTAATTCTCGGGATCGGGCTTTTGGCTGTATGTACGCAAAGCGATGCTCAAGAGAAGGTCGAGACAGTCAAAACCGCGATTTCTGCTGACGGCACAATGATCAACTATTATGAACATGGGCACGAGGAGCCGGTACTTGTGTTTGTTCATGGATGGAGTTGTGACGCGAGCTACTGGAGAGAACAGGTCGAATATTTCAAGGATAAGTATCACATGGTTCTGATTGATCTGGCTGGGCATGGTCGTTCTGGGAGTGAGCGTGAGCATTACACCATGGAAGCTTTTGGTCAGGATGTGAAGGCTGTTGTCGAGAGTATTGGGGCAGAGAAGGTGGTCTTGATCGGTCATTCCATGGGTGCCCTTGTGATCGCAGAGGCGGCCCGCTTGATGCCAGAGAAGGTTATTGGATTGGTCGCGATTGATGATCTTCAGAATGTGGAATATCCTTTAGGCGAAGAACAGTTCAAGGAGATGACCACGCCATTCAAAGAAGATTTCAAACAGGGCGTCAGAGGTTTTGTTACAGGGATGTTGCGTTCTGATAACTCGCCGGTCAATGAATGGGTGATTTCAGATATGTCTTTGGCTGAACCCAGAGTTGCGCTTAGTGCAATAAACGGGTCATTGGGTGGATATCTGACAGGTGATGTGGCCAAGCTGTTTGATGGATTAGATGTCCCGGTCGTGGCCGTGAATGCCGATCTTTGGCCAACTGATGTCGAAGCGAACAGACGACACATAAGGGACTTTGAACTGATCGAGTTGGACGGACTGGATCATTTTCTGATGCTTAAAGCACCTGAGCGTTTTAACCCCGCGCTTGAGCAAGCTGTTAAAATGATACTTAAGAAATAAGTCAGCGCCCTAATAAGCTTCAAAAAACAATCTTATTTCTATCACTGTTCTTTTTATTATTTATCCCCACATAAATAATCACCGAAAAGTTCGGATTTTTGGGGGTCGGGGGGAGCCACTAAAACACAACCCTATGTGAGTAAAATACCTGCGTAGGGTTTTGTTTTGAAGTAGAATAAACATTTGGAGATTTATGCAAAGATGAAAATCAATAAAGAGTGGCACAAGAAAAACAAAATGCCCGCCAACTTAAAAAATTGGACAGAGAATAAAATGGCATCAAGAACATTATAAGCATTGCTCTTGTAGACCAATACCCAAAAAGATAGTCGTCATAATAAAAGAACAAGGAGGTATAGTATGAAAATAGGAAAAATACTTATCGCCGCAGCGGCAGTTTCAGTGTTTGGTGTAATTTTTGCTGGCGTTACCTGCGGATGGTTGTTTAATTGGGTGTATAAACTTGAGCCGACAAATGTGTGGAAGCCGATGGATGGCCCACCGGGTTTAGCATTTCAAATAGTGGTATTCTTGTTCCATATTGTTCTCGCTGTTGTTTATGCCTTAATCCGAAAAGGTATTCCCGGGAGAAATAAACTGTCCAAAGGTTTTGTTTTCGGTTTATGTGTATGGGCAGTTGGTATATTGCCGGGGATGTTTTCAACTTATTATTTTATGACCGTGTCCACTGGCGTTGTAATCTACTGGGCTATTTTAGGCTTGGTTGAAATGCCGATTAAAGGCTTAATAATCGCTGCTATATACGGCGAATAGAGGGAATTTTTTTGATGCGCATACTACTGATATCTTCAAGCCCACGCAAGGAAAGAAGCCAGACTTTTTTTTTGGCAAAAGAGGTATTAAAAGTATTTACGGGTGTTGTAAAAACCGAAGTTATTCATCTGTGCGATTTTAAAATTGAGTTTTGTCGCCATTGCGAGAGCTGTCACAGAAAAATTATGCGCTGTCCAATAAATGACGATGTTGGCATGATTTTAGAGAAAATGCTTGAGGCTGAAGGAATAATCTTTGCTTCACCAAACTATATAAATCAGATTACCGCTTCGATGAAAACGCTCTGGGACCGAGCAGCCCATTTTATCCACTGCAGAAGGCTCTTAGGCAAGTATGTTGTAGGTGTCGTTTCTTCGGGAAGCGGGCAGGATAAAGCTGTTTTAGAGTATATTCAATACTATGCCCATACCTGCGGAGCCCAATATACTGGTGGCGTATCTTCTCGTGTTCCGATTAACAAGGAAAAAAATGAGGAAGCCTTTAACCTAGGTGGTAAATTAATGTTAGATATCCAAGAAAAGAGAGTTCTCGCGGAGCAGCTAAAACCTATTGAGGAGTTTAAAGAACATTTCAAGAATGTAATACAGATGAGAAAAGATGATTGGGCAGAGGAGTATCAATACTGGCTAAATAAGGGCTGGTTATAAATAACCCCACTTCGGGGAGGGGACAGCGACCTTTTCTTAAGGGATTCCGGGGACAGTTCACGTATCTCGAATTAAGTCCACCCCCCCCCGAATTTAAATCTCACCAGGCTACCTCCCGCCTACTCCCTTACGGGGTGGCCGGTTGGCCTAAAGCCAGGAGTTTCTTTATAGCCCCGCTTCCACTGTATACTCCGGCAATTCTCATATCTGCTACGCGAACAGGAGAATTTCCGGAGACTCCGGCGGGGTAATCGACATGAATTCGTCATTACCTTTCAA
>CAYNSZ010000051.1:1204-8135 GCA_964400075.1 uncultured Planctomycetia bacterium | reverse complement strand
CCGAAGCTCAAAGAGCGCAGGAGAGCCCCGCGCAAACGCCGAAGGCGTTTGGCCGTGGGGAGTAATTGAGTTTCATCGGCCAAGGCCATGAATACTCTTAAGCACGGCTTAGACGCTGAGCGCAGAGCAGAAGAGTTTCTCAAACTCAACGGGGTTCAGATACTCAAGAGAAACCTGCGCAGCCGTTTTGGCGAAATTGACATCATCGGCCGGCAAAACGGGATTATTTGTTTTTGTGAAGTAAAAATGCGCAGGCACGACGCTTTGGCCATGCCGCGGGAATGGGTCAGCGTTTCAAAGCGCAGAAAAATCGGATTGACCGCAAAGGTTTTTGCTGCGCACGCTACTCAGTATTCCAGCTCGGCATTCCGCTTTGATGTCGTGGAAATTATTGAAGGGAAAAACTGGCGTCAGTATTGCTGGATTGAAGACGCTTTTCGTCTCGATGAGTAAATACGCTAAAGTTTTACGGCCTTATCTGGATGCGCTGGCGCAGCGAGTTCCGGCTCCCGGAGGGGGCAGCCTTGCCTGTCTTGTGCTCTGTTTGGGCTTAAGCCTCATGGAGAAAGCCATGAGGTATTCCCTTACTCAAACCAGGCTCCGGCGAAGAGAAAGTATCGCTCGGGATAGGCGCCTGCGCCGGTTTATCAAGGCCGCGAGAGCGCTTAAAGCCGGAGTTTATCCCGGTATTGACCGAGATGCGGTCCTTTTTGGAAAAATCATGAAGACGAGGTCCAGGAGACGTTCAGGCTATATCCGCCAAAGCGAACAGCTTATCGTCAGCGTGGCCCGGGCAGCGGATAAAGCATTTTCCCTTGCTAAAAAAGCTGAATCTGATATAAAAAGGAATATACGCAGTGACTTTTATATCGGCAGGGATTGCCTCAGCGTGAGTTTGCGGGGATGCCTGTTCAACGCGCAGGCGAACGCTGCTCTGTTCGCTATCCGGAGCAGGTCTTCCGGCAGGATTAAGAAACTATTACGCGCATGGCAGAAGTAATTGATATTCAGGCAAGTTTTACCCTCATTGAGCAAAAGCTGAAAAGCCAGCTGAAAGACCGACATTCAGCCGGTCTTTCAGGTGCCGGAAAGCTTTGCCTGGCTTCGGTGGCCATCGGCGATGATTTCTCAGCCGCGCTCTATTGCCAGGCCCAACAGCGTCTGGCAGCGTCTTTGGGTATCGAGTACCAGCCTCTGAAGCTGGCCCAGGATATAACTTTTGAGTGCTATGCGCGAGAGATTGAACGTTTGAACCAGGACCATGGCATCAACGGTATCATTCTCAATAAACCTTTTCCTTCTTCATGGCCGGAAGAGCGGATCTTTGCGCTCGTTGCCGAGCGCAAAGATGTCGAAGGCCTGCACCCAGCCTCCTTCGGTAAGCTGTTTGCCTCAGGAGCCTCCTTGACCACGGTTTTGTCAGGGGAAACCAGGTTCATACCGGTTTCTCCTACCGTACGAAGCGTCGCCCACTTGCTTTCTTTGACAAAGGCCGCGTCGGTCCAGGGGAAGATCGCGGTCATTGTAGGTTTTTCATCGCTCATCGGAAAACCACTCTGCCTGCTTTTAGCAGGTGCTTTGGCTACGGTCGTCCTGACCCACATCGGCACGTTCCAGGCAGGGGACTTACAGCGTTTTATCGGCATGGCCGATATCGTCATTACCGCCGCCGGAGTGCCGGGACTGCTGAAAAGAGAATGGTTTAAAGCTGGAGCGGTAGTTATTGATGTCGGCGTAGGCGCTAAAGATGGCAAGCTATGCGGCGACGTGGAGGTTAAGAGCCAAGCCACAAAGGCAGCGTATATCAGTCCTGTTCCGGGAGGAGTAGGGAAACTGACGCCGCTGTTTTTAGTCGATAACTTGCTGCAACTCGTCAAAACAACAGGGCAGCGATAGATGAATCAGATAACCATCATTGGAGCCGGCGTTGCCGGCCGGGCGCTGGCCGAAGCGCTGCGGCTTAAACAGCCGGACTTGCCTATTACCCTTATAGACAAAGAATGTTTTTATTGTCCCCGCGAAAACCTTATTGTCAACCCCGGGGATACAAGCCAGCGCCTCAGCTTGTCCGAATGGGCGCAACAGAGGCAGTTTACCTATATAAACGGCCGGGTTGAACGGATTAACCCCCGGCGCCAGAAAATATTTCTTAAGGAATCAGAGCCGCTTGCCTTTGAAACGCTGGTTTTGGCCACCGGCCTTAGTTCAAAAAAAATTACGGTTAAAGGCGAACACCGTGAAGGTTTTTTTTATCTTTCCGACATCGATCCTCCGCGTTTGCGCGACCTCTTGAAGATAAACCGTGAAGCTACGATTCAGGTTTGCACCTGGCTTGGCCTCAGGCTTGCCCAGGCTTTGAGCGAACTAAAGAAAGAGGTCAAAGTTATTGCCAGGGATTTTGATTTTCTAGGGCCCTACCGGCAAAGAGTTATTAACGCGCTCAAAGAAAAAAACATAGATATCTATCTCGATGCGGCCATTGAAGAGGCGGTGGGAGAAGCCACGGTTAAAGCCGCTAAAATCGCACCCCTTAAGGTGTTTTCTTCCCAACTGGTTTTTATTGACAGCGGTCTGGTTTCGAACCTTGACTTTTTTGAGGAACCGCTGGAGGTAGCCTCGTCTTTTGGCACTAATTTCAGCAATCTCTATGTTATCGGTGATGCCGCAGACCCAGCCGTTACCGCAGACTTGTATTGCATTAATAATTATGAACGTGCCAAGCAGTCAGCAGAACTTTTTGCTGATTTTTTGCTTAGCGGAAAAAAGCCGGTAGTTGTCAAAAAGGTTGTCGAAGATTCTGATATACAGTCAGCCTATTCAGTCTTGCTGGGAGCTTCTGAGGAGTCTCCTCCGGGGCTGAGTAAGCTGGAGCAGCTGTCAAAGCCGGTTGGGGAATAAAGTTACAGCGGTGTACAGGGCTTAATGCCTTTAGTTGTTATGATAAGGGGTGGGTAAAGAGAATATATATCTGCCTCGCTGTATACCGTGTAAATTATCATGATTAGGTGTGCGCAGGATAATTTACCCGGACTCGGCAGATATCAATTCCCCCGGCTTCGCCGGGGGAATTGAGGAGGGTGTAACATGGCGTGGATTGGCATAGGCAGGCGCGCGCGTAAATGTTACGGGTTTGACGAAATCGCCCTTGTCCCGGGCAGGGTCACAATCAATCCCGAAGAAGTCGATGCCAGCTGGGTATTTAGCGACAGGAAATTCGCTATCCCGATACTGGCGGCGGCTATGGATGGGGTGGTCGGAGTCAAGTTTGCTATTGCCATGTCTGGGCTCGGCGGTATCGCTGTTTTAAATCTTGACGGCGTACAGACGCGCTATGATAATCCCGATGAAGTTTTGCATGAAATCGCTCAGGCCCAGCCCGATGAGGCCACTAATCTCATACAAAAAGTATACACCGCGCCCATTAAAGAACTATTGATTGCTAAACGGATCCAAGAAATAAAAAAAGCAGGCGGGTACGCGGCCGTGAGTTGCATCCCCCAGAATGCGTCGCGATTCGCTTCTTTGGCTATCGATGCCGGGGTTGATTGTTTTGTGGTCCAGTCCACGGTTACTACTACCAAGCACATCGCCAGTAAATACAAACCGTTGGATCTTTTTCAATTTTGCAATCAGACAAAAGTACCGGTCATTCTCGGCAATTGCGTTACCTATGAGATAACACTGGAGTTGCTTGAAACAGGCTGTGCCGGCATACTGATCGGCGTCGGCCCAGGCGCGGCCTGCACCACCCGCGGGGTTTTAGGCATCGGAGTGCCGCAGGTTACCGCGACTATTGACGGAGCGGCAGCCCGTGATTTTTATTATCAGAAGACCGGCAAGTTCATTCCCATCATAACCGATGGCGGTATGAGCAGGGGCGGAGATATCTGTAAGGCCTTTGCCGCCGGAGCGGACGCGGTGATGATCGGTTCTGCCTTCGCCCGAGCGGAAGAATCACCGGGTAACGGCTTTCACTGGGGCATGGCCACTTCGCATGGGAATTTGCCCCGCGGAACCCGGATTCGCGTGGGAATCTCAGGGACCCTGGAGCAGATTCTTTTCGGGCCGGCTGCGGTTGATGATGGCTCCCAGAATCTGATGGGGGCTTTGACCACTTCCATGGGCTCCCTCGGCGCCCACACCCTTAAAGACATGCATTTTGTTGAAATTATCCTTGCCCCCTCGATTCAGACTGAAGGTAAAGTTTTCCAGGCATCGCAAAGGGTAGGCATGGGTAAATAAGGTTTTAGGTTTGCGGTGCGCGGTGTACGGTTTTCAAAGATACATGTATCTTTGACCGAAAACCTATAACCTACAACCGGTAACCGTAAACCGATATCCGCCAAATTCTTCGCCAATACGCATTCGTTATGAAAAAAGACACAGTGGTCATCCTTGATTTTGGATCGCAGTATACTCAACTCATTGCCCGCCGGATACGGGAGTTGAAAGTGTTCAGCGTCATCGAGCCCTGTACGGTGAGTATCGAAAAGATAAAATCCCTTAAACCTAAAGCTCTTATCCTGTCCGGAGGCCCGCACAGCGTCTATGAGCAGGGAGCCCCAACCTTGAGTAATCAGCTCTTGAATCTGGAAATACCAGTCCTGGGAATTTGTTACGGTGTGCAGATTCTAGTCCAGACGCTGGGAGGTAAGGTGCAGGAATCGCGTAAGCGCGAGTATGGCAGGGCCCAGATGTATATTGATAACCATGAAGACCTTTTTTTCTCCCTGCCGGCCAAAATCGTCTCCTGGATGAGTCACACCGATAAGGTGGTCGCACCCCCCCGGGGTTTCATGAGACTGGCTCATACCCTCAATACCAAATACGCGGCCATCGGCAACCGGCAGCGTAAAATCTACGGTGTCCAGTTTCACCCTGAAGTGGTACATACGGAGCTCGGGATACAGATACTATCCAATTTCCTGTTCAGGATCGTCGGCTGCTTCGCTAACTGGCAGCTGGAAGATTTTATCAGCGAACAGGTCCAGGCGGTTAAAACCTGCGTCGGGGCTAAGAACGTCATCTGTGGGCTTTCCGGCGGCGTGGATTCATCAGCGGCCGCGGTGCTTATTCACCAAGCGGTGGGCAGACAGCTCAAATGTATCTTCGTTAACAACGGCCTGCTTCGTAAAGGCGAAGCCCAGCGTGTCATCAGGATTTTTCGCGGCTACTTTAAAACCGGCTTGCGTTACGTCGACGCTTCCCGGTCGTTTCTACAGAAATTACGGGGCGTTACTGATCCTGAACAAAAACGCAAAATCATCGGCCATGAATTTATCCGTGTGTTTGAGGCTGAAGCCCGAAAGATTAAAAACGTCGAATTTCTAGTCCAGGGCACGCTCTATCCCGATGTCATCGAATCGGTCTCGTTTTTCGGGGGGCCGACTGCTCGGATCAAATCACACCATAATGTCGCGGGACTGCCTCTGGATATGAAGCTCAAGCTCATCGAGCCTTTCCGGCAGTTATTCAAAGACGAAGTACGCCAGATCGCGCGCCTGCTCGAGCTTCCTCCGGTTATTATTGACCGGCACCCCTTTCCCGGTCCCGGCCTTGCCGTGCGCATCATCGGCGAGATTACCAAGGCGCAGCTCAAGACTGTACGGGAGGCTGATGTCATCCTTGAGAGCATCATCAAGAAATACAGCCTCTATAGAGACCTTTGGCAGGCCTTCTGCGTTCTCCTGCCGCTTAAGACCGTGGGCGTCATGGGGGATAAGCGTACCTATGAAGATGTCGTGGCGATCCGCGCCGTGCACAGCCTTGATGGCATGACCGCTGACTGGTCAAAGTTGCCCCATGAGGTGCTCGATGAAATTTCCAACACGATTATCAATAACGTCAGAGGAATTAACCGGGTCGTCTTTGACATCAGCTCAAAACCTCCGGCCACCATTGAATGGGAATGATTCCGGGATAGAGGACACGCGTATGAGCGTTGTCAGATCAGAGCAACAAGCCCATTCTCTCGATGCTCTGTTCTCTGTGCTCTATTCTTTGTACTCTCTACAGTAACCAGTATGCCGCATAGTGAGTTTGCGCACCTGCACGTTCATACCCAGTACAGCCTCCTTGACGGCGCCTGTCTGCTTGAACGGCTCGTCAACAAAGCCCACGCTTTTCGGTTGCCCGCCCTGGCCATAACCGACCACGGCAATATTTTCGGTGCCATTAAATTTTACCAGCTCTGTGTCAAGCACGGGATAAAACCTATCATCGGCACTGAAGCCTATGTCGCCCCTGCTTCGCGTTTTGACCGGAATTATTCTCCGGGCCAGGATACCAATTATCACCTGATATTGCTTGCCAAAGACGATGAAGGCTACGCGAATCTGGTAAAACTGGTGAGCCTGGCGCACCTGGAAGGATTCTATTATAAACCCCGGGTGGATAAAGAGATCCTTCAGCAGTATAGCCGGGGCCTGATCGCTTCAAGCGCCTGTCTCGCCGGTGAGATCCCCTCGGCGATCCTGGCCGACGATATTAATAAAGCCTTCCGTTTGGCTGACGACTATCAGCACCTCTTCGGAGCCGGGAATTTCTATCTGGAAATCATGGAGAACGGCTTGCCCGAGCAGCGCAAAGTCAATCAGGCTCTGGTTAAAATATCCAAAGAGCTGGGCATCCCGCTCCTTGCTACCAACGATATCCACTATCTGGAGAAAGAGGAGGCCTTTGCCCATGAAGCGCTCCTGGCCATCCAGACGCAGACCACCCTTGACGACCCCAACCGTTACCGTTTCAGTTCCGACACTTTTTATTTCCGCTCGCCCGATGAAATGAAAGAGCTTTTTAAGGAAATACCCGAGGCGGTCAAAAACACCCTCGAAGTCATGCAGAAATGCAATTTCACCATGGATTTTTCCAAAACCCACCTGCCGCATTTTCCCCTACCATCCGGCGAGACCGAAGACGCGTATTTAAAAAA
>CAYNSZ010000051.1:0-1155 GCA_964400075.1 uncultured Planctomycetia bacterium | reverse complement strand
CCAAACCAGTGGAGGAGCGGCTGGAATACGAGCTGAACGTCATTAACAAAACCGGTTTCTCCAGTTACTTTTTGATTATCTGGGACCTGGTGAAGTTTGCCAAAGAAAACCGCATTCCCGTTGGTCCCGGCCGGGGCAGCGCCGCGGGCAGCATCGTCAGCTACATCCTTAAGATTACCGATGTTGACCCCTTGAGCTACGACCTGCTTTTTGAGCGTTTCTTAAATCCCGCCCGTATTTCTATGCCTGATATTGATATTGATTTCTGTTACGAGAAACGGGCGGAAGTCCTTGAATACGTGGCCAATAAATACGGCAAAAACTGCGTGGCCCAGATTATAACCTTCGGGACGATGCTCGCGCGCGCGGTGGTCCGTGACGTGGGCAGGGTCTTGGGATTTGGCTATACTGACGTAGACCGGATAGCCAAGATGATCCCCTACACGGTCGGTCAACACATCAATTTGAAACAGGCCTTGTCATTGAATCCGGAATTGCAGGCTGTTTACGATTCTGATCCCCGCGTCCGGCAGTTGATCGATGTAGCCATGCAGCTGGAAGGTTTATCCCGTCACGCATCAACCCATGCGGCCGGAGTGGTGATTTCCGATAAGCCCCTCATGGAGCGCGTCCCTTTGACCCGGGGCGCGGATGGAGAAATTGTTACCGGCTTTGACATGGGTTCGCTCGAAAAAACAGGCCTCCTTAAGATGGATTTTCTCGGCCTTAAGACCCTTACGGTTATCGAGGAAACCATCAAAATCGTCAAACGCACCCGCGGTATTGAGCTTGACATGGCCGGTTTGCCTTTGCAAGATAAAAAGACCTTTAACCTCCTTGTCCGCGGCGAGACCATTGGCGTTTTCCAGCTTGAAAGCAGGGGGATGAGGGAGATTTTAAAGAAGATAATACCGACCAGGTTCGAGGACCTGATCGCGGTATTAGCGCTCTACCGCCCCGGGCCGCTGGGAAGCGGCATGGTCGATGACTTCATCAACCGCAAGCAGGGCAGCCGTAGCATTACCTATATACATCCGAAACTTGAGCCCATCCTGAAAAAGACCTACGGTATTATACTCTATCAGGAGCAGATCATGCAGATCGTTTCGCAGTTAGCCGGCTTTGATATGGCCCGGGCCGGTCTACTGCGCAAGG
>CAYNSZ010000050.1:0-8139 GCA_964400075.1 uncultured Planctomycetia bacterium | reverse complement strand
CGAATCCGGCAACTAATCCCGGCGATGCTTGGATTGCCGGAGATGTAGGCCTGGGCACGACCAATCCCCGCGGCAGGCTGGATGTTTCCGGAGCAGCGCTTGTGGGCGCCGGCTATGCCGGAAACAATGCCATCACTCCCCCTGTCAACGGTTTATTAGTTGAAGGCGACACAGGTATCGGCCTTTCTAATCCTGGTTTTACTGCCGGTACTGATACGGTGGTGAATAACACAGTCCGGCTGACGCCGGGTCCTGTGCCGGTTTTAACTGCCGGCGCGGGTAGTTTGCGGGGCGGGTTGTACTATAACGCCGCTGAAGACCGGCTCAAATATCACGACGGCACTGGCTGGAAAAATATAGGCGGTCTTCAATGGGGAGATACTACCGGGGATCTTCTCCCGGTAACAAAAAATAGGGCGAATACCAATTATAGCCATGCGGACAGACGTGTTGAATGCCCCGCTGGTTATGCGGTGGTAGAGGTGTTGCTGCATACCCATGAGATATGTACGCGTAATAGCTGCGGGGCTATAGAGATTGAACGTATGGGTATACGCTGCCGGCGTCTCGTGCCATAACTCAAGCAGATTCGGTGCCTGTTCTTTTGCAATTGCCAGGAGTCAAAAGGCGATGTCTAAAAGATTGCGTTTATTGAATTTATCCCTCCTTTTCGGCGTGGTTATGGCTCTGCCCTTGTGTGCGCAGGAGTCTGTGACTCTCACCACCTATTATCCCGCGCCGGTAGGAGTCTACCAGCGGCTGGTCACGCTTACCCTTGGCGTAGGCGACAGCAATGCTTCCGGCACTGTTGACGCTGCTGACGCGCCGAATCCGGCAACTAATCCCGGCGATGCTTGGATTGCCGGAGATGTAGGCCTGGGTACGACCAACCTGCGCGCCCGGCTTGATGTTTCCGGAGCAGCGCTTGTAGGCGCCGGCTTAGCCGGTAATAATGCTATTACCGCCCCCATCAACGGTTTACTGGTCGAAGGCGATACTGGTTTTGGCCTTACCGCGCCTAATTTCACGCCTGCCGCTGATTTAGAGATAAACGGCACGCTTATGTTCGCTCCGGGCGCAGCCCCGGTTGCTTCAGTTGGACAAAGTTTAGAGGGAACGCTGTATTACTCTAATTCCGATAACCTCCTGAAATATCACAATGGCAGTACCTGGAAGAATGTCGGAGGCGTGACTTTTGGTACTACTGTTACACCGCGGCAGAGCCCTACCCGTCTTTACAAGAATGAGAACGTTAGTATTCGCTCCACATGTAATTCCAACGAGGTTGTTACCGGGGTGTACATTATAAGCGCCAATATCTGTCCTAATGACTGCTGTAATTTCGGCGGCGCCGGCAGGATCGGTTGCTGCTGCGGGGATAACGCTGAAGACGGCTACGATACTGGAAGAATCGAACGCATTGGCGTCATTTGCAGGACGCTCCAGTAAAGCGCGAATTTCTTCACGAAGCGCATAGGCCCGGATTGAAACACTTTCAATCCGGGTTTTTTATTTTTACCTTACCCTAACCTAACTACCAAACCGGTCTCTTAACTTCCGCCTGCCTTAGGCAGGCGGATACTTAACCTGTTATTCTGCAAGACGTGACCGTTACTCTAACCCATACGGACTTCGTTACCCTAACCGTTACCGGACAGTAAAGAACTATACTCCGGCGGACTCCATAAGCCATCTGCGAATAAAACCTTGACCTTCTGAGTCACAGGAGTATCATTTAATCGCCTGCGAGAAAATCCCGGGCTTTCCCGATTTTTCTTTGTGTTCATTCTGGTTATCGGGATCCCGTTTACGGGATAGCCCGGGGATGAATTCGCCTTCGTTTTTCAAGTCCAGGACGAATTCATGCGATTATCTTCCGGGATGCCTGTATACCGTGAAAATTTTGATTGAAAATTTTCACGGAGCATCCCGGAACCTATTGGCCCGCCGGATAGCAGAAAATTATCAACGATAATTTCCTGCATATCTAGCGGAGGCGGGAGGGGGTAGAGAAACATCGGCCTTTAGGCCGAGGAGATTCATTTACCCGTAGCCGCAAGGCGACCGGAGGGAGTCCCGAGTATCCCGAAGGAGTATGGCTATGGGTAGCGCCGTATATATAGGAAGCAACTCTCGGAGAGGGGGTTGCTTTTGTTGTTTTATGTGTAATGTGTAATGTAATAAAGGATAGAGGGTAGATGTTAGGTGATAGGTGTAAGGTAATGGGGGATGGGCATACTAAATAAAGGTCGTGTCCCTTTTGACCAAGAGAGAAGGGCCAGGGTAAATAAACCTGTCCTGTTTCCCAGTCCTTTCCTCTTACAAGTTTCATGGTAAAATAAATGGATATATCAATAGTCACCAAATAACAAGGAGGAGGCCATGAAAAGAGCATTCTCATTCCTTTGCATTGCTCTCACCGTCGGTTTTCCCGCCCTCGCCCAAGAAACCATCACCCTCACCACCTACTATCCGGCGCCGTTCGGGGTGTATCAGGAACTGCGCAGCAGACGGATGGCAATAGGCAATACGTATGTACAACAAAGCGTTTATCCCTGGGCTACGGTTACTCCGCCGCCTGCCGGACAGATTTCCCAAGATGCGGATTTGGTGGTAGAAGGTAACGTGGGAATCGGGACGATTGACCCTGGAATTTACCAACTCAAAGTGCGAGGCGGTAATAATAATGCTCTGTACCTTGATAATGACGGTAGCCAATACACCGCAGCGTATTGGGCCAACGACGGTAATATCGGCGGCGGGGCGCAATTCGATGGGACCAATACTAAATTTCGAATAGTTGCGATTGGGGCAAACAACAGCCTTCGCCTAGGAACACAGGCGATGGATAGGGTTACTATTGATACGTCTGGAAACGTCGGTATCGGAACGACGAGTCCCACCGAAAAGCTGGAAATAGCTGGTAATGCAGGCACTGATGGCATTAAATATCCTGATGGCACAAAACAAACTTCAGCTCTGTTGAGATGCGCGTCAAATCAGAGTACCTGGGGACCGATAACTAATGGTAGTACGCTTACGACTTCTTGTCCAGCGAATTACGTCGGTGTCTCATGTGAGTTTGTATTTTATGATACTAATAACGGAGTAACATATACCGGCTCCACCAAAAGTTCATGGAATGCGAATAGAACCACCTGCAGTCAAACGGTAAATGATGCAGGTATCTCGCAGGGAGCAGTGTATGTTGATTGCTGTCGTATTCCATGATGTCTTAATCTGTCGGTCTTTCAAAAAAACGTCGCATACTACCGCGATGATGGCGCAAAAGCCTTTTTAAAGAATATCGAGAGTATTAAATTTTCAGCTTTACAGTTTAAAAGGCTGTGGCGTATTATTCAAATAAGGAATCAAACCCTAAAATTCCAAAATAGAGGAAGTATTTTATGAAAACGTGTTGTTCCAAATTTTCATTAACCTTCGTCATATTTATTCTTGCCTGCTTTACAATTAATTTTTCTGTTTTGCCTCAAAACCCATCAATAGACGAATCTTTAACTATATCGACCTATTATCCCTCACCTTACGGAGTCTATAAGGAACTGTACATCCAGCGCATGGCTAGGGGGCGTCTACTATGATGGTTCGCAACACCCCTGGGATGAGGGTTCTGACAAAGGGGACAGCGACCTTTTAGGAAAAAAGGGGGGGCGGTGGACTTGTCTCTTGATTTCTTGAGCGATTTCCGGTCTGTTTACAGGCTTTGTGGCCAGGGGTATAATGAAATTTAAAAATCGAATAAAATAAAGGGGACAGCGACCTTTTCAGAATACTCAAAACCTTGAGGAGCGAATGACTTTAAAAGACAAAAAATATTTTGCTGCAGGTATGCTAACCATAGCAGTTACGGTTTTTTTAAAATAGAACTCCGGAGACAGAACACTTATCTCTAATTAAGTGATACGTCTCCGGAATTCTCGAAAGAATGCTAAGAGATTTCCTTTTTCGGGCCTGACGCCTTAAGTTTCCTTAAGAGGATGGAGCACGGAAATGGCAGAGCGACGCAGACCGCTTGTTAAAAAACCGGATGAGATATTGGAAGATGTTTTTGCAGGGCATAGCCAAGCACTGCTTGGCGGCAGTGAGAACGGTAAGCGGTATTTACTGAATTTTCTCGAGAAGTTCAACTCAATCCCTAATGGGGTGAAGTTTTTCATCTATGACCTTTTGGCAGAAGACGCCTATCAAGTTGACGATCTTGTCCTATGCCGACACGCGGTAGAGCGTGCCCGCGAATATCTGGAGGAAGCGCAGGCGAAAAATAGTTGCCAATTAGCTGGATACTTGCCAGCGCTGCATTTTGTTGAACGGGGAATATCGATCATGGTTGAAGCAGGTGAATTAGAAACGGCCCTTTCCTTGTGTGATCTAGCCATTGAAATCGGTTTGGATAAAGCGTACGCTGCCAAAAAGGCGTCTATAGAAAAAATGCTGTAATGATAGTGGACAGCAGGCTCAGCCCTTGAATTGTGAAAAGGAAATTCCAAGTCCACAGAGTACTTATCTTGTAGAAAAGGGACAGCGACCTCTTGGGGCCATCAAAACCTTGGGGGAAAGTTAAGGAGGAGGAGATGAGAACTTTTTTAATTTTCTTAGTATCTGCTTTTGTAATTTTTTTTGTTTACCCCGATGACTCCCATTTGACACAAGGTCAATATAATGGAAGATTTTGGGAGTCATTAAACGAACCCCAAAAATCTTTATTTGTTACAGGTATAGAGACAGGTATCAATGCTGCGGCTGCTGCGGCTACACGTTGGGGTAGAGCTTGCGCATTAGGCGGAGATAAGGTTTCTGAAGAAATATCCGAGATGATTTCGTCTGTTCTCACAACAATGTACTTACAAGAATTTACTAATAACGAAATAGTAACTCTTATAAATGAAATTTATAGTAATCCTTACAACCGAAGTATTCCAATAGGAGATGTCTATGGTTTAATTTGCAAACCGTATCAGGAGACGGCTTCAGAAATAGAATATTATTTAAAGCATTTAAGAAAGTTTTACGAATAAAACTTTTCAAAGCTTTACAAACGGGACAGCGACCTTTTGGAGAAAAACCAATTTCCAACCGCGTAGGTTGAATCGGTTGGAGAAAGCCTCATGCGGAAAGCTATCCGGATAACTATACGGATTATCGACGCTCTGTTAGAGGTCAATAGGGTTTCTTCTGGCTTTTGCGGTGGGCATGGCCTTTCAGTATTTTAAAACCACACACTCCTGGGTAGTTACGCTTGTTTTCTTTGGCTATCGGAATGATTGGATACCTCTTGATAAAGACGGCAAAACGCGTCAACCTGAATTAAACCAAAGCTCCGGCCCTATTTTTACCCTCTTTTAACTCCGCCTTTACGCCCCGCGCACCCTTGACATTTATAGGACATATGGTATATATTAACTGAACGTATTTATAGGACAAATGTCCTAGTGCGTCGGAAGAGTAAGTTATGAAGGGCTTTGGCTATAGCGATAAACAGAAGTTAGAAAAAATCTTAGCCGCTACCGGCAGTTCGCGTTCGGAGCTTGCCCGGCGGCTTGAGGTAAGCTATAAGGCTATCTATCGCTGGCTTGATAAAGGCATACAGCCGCATCCGCGCCAGGCGCGCGACATTGACCAGCTCTTTAAGGAATATGTGGATTTGCGCCAGGTCGTCTACGCTTTAGCCGGCAAGCGCGGTAATCCTATAAAGCTTCTTAAAGATAATAAGGAGGCGCGCGAGAGATTTCTCTTAGAGATGACGTATCATTCCAACGCCATTGAGGGCAGCCGCATGACCCTTAAAGAAACTGAGCGCGCCTTTGAGGGAAAACAGGTGAGAGGTAAGGAGCTCTTTGAAGTGCTTGAAGCTGTCAATCATAAGAACGCCCTTGAGTTCTTGCTGGAGAGCATTAAGCCGCAATTTAAGCTCGATGAGCGCTATATTCTTAAATTACACGCGATAGTGATGTATAACTTCAATAACAAGCTCCCCGGCAAATACCGCACCGGCGCCGTAAATTTAATCAATACCGAAAAAGCGCTTCCTTCGGCGCAGGAAGTCCCTTTGCGGATGGGAAAATTATTGAAGAACATCAATACCTACGGGAAGGATCCGCTGGGAAAAATAGCCCTCGACCACTATGAGTTTGAGGCCATACATCCTTTTTTTGACGGGAATGGACGCGTGGGCAGGCTTATTATGATAACACAACTCTTAGGCAAAGGATTCGCGCCAAGCATGGTCACCGTCGAAGATAGATACAAATACTATATGGCTTTGGGGAAAGCGGACTCCGGTGATTATAAAAATATCGTCCAGATGGTCTGTGAGGCGGTTATCGCGGGGTACAATTTATTAGGTGAAGAGGGGTAGGGGTGGGTAGATTTGTTCGGTGCTAGGTGGGAAATGGGGGCAGACAGCTATTGTAGAGGGAATAAAGGGGCAATGCTGGGTAGTATAAAAAGGAGGCCAAGTATGCGTACGGGCCGGAAAGCGTTAAAGAAAGCGGGTATTCTTATAGCTTCATTTACCTTAGCAATTTTTGGCAGCCTCTACGCCCAGGAAACCGCGGAAGAATATAGGCATAAAGGGTTTGAAGCCAGTGAAAATGGCAACTATGATGAGGCTATCTACTACTATACGAAAGTCCTTGAAATCAATCCGGCTTCAGAGATCTATAATAACCGGGGGGTTGCCTATATGAATAAGGGAGATAATGATTCAGCCCTCTTGGATTTCAGCAAGGCCATTGAAGTCGGACCCAGGAATTACTACGCCTATCTTAACCGCGCCGGTTTTTATTACGAAACTAAGGATTATGACAAAGCCTGGGCTGATATGCGCTTAGCGCATGAATTAGGGTTTGGCTATGACTATGAACTGCTGGTAGCTTTGCGGAATGCTCCCGGTGGAAGCTATCACAGTGACCAGGAATTCCTGGATGCTTTAGAGAGCACTACTCCTCCCTATAAAAGTTCGATGTCACCTGAGGAAGAAGCGGCCCTCGACAAGGAATTAGATGCGCTATTAGGTAGTTCAGAGCAGTGATTATGAGAGCGTGGGTAGCGTTAGTAACACTCGAGGACCCGTACGAGCGGAAAAAGACAGCGCGGTTTTAGCGGTACCGCAAAACGCCTGAGTTGCCGGTTATTTCCCGGTTACTGACAGCACTTTGCCTTCAGGTGAAGTAACGGTGGTGACGGTCTTGCCATCCGGCGTGGTTATCGTGGTGGTGGTATTCTTTTTCTCGCATCCCAACACGGCTATCGCCGATACTAACAGAAGCGCTAATAATGCTTTTTTCACTTCAATCACCCCCTTTCATTTCCGCCCATTATATCACAAAAAGCAAAGGGCAATAGCGGCAAAGAGGTATCTTTCAGCCAGCGTCAACCTTAAGCGGTGGATGCCAGGTTTTGTTTGCCGGATAATGATACTTCGGCGGCGTCCAAATCCCACCCTTTGGTTCGACAGGTTCACCGTCCCCCGAACCGTCCCGAGCGAAGTCGAGGGACAGGGCGGGAAAACAGACGCCGCTCAGTATCAACCTTGAGTGGGTTGATTTTTCCCTGCCGTGTTTGGCGGCCTTGCGTGGTATAATACAATAGTTTAGGGCTTTCTCAGGCCGTTGCCGGCGCAAGCTGTTGAGATGCGCCACCGGGCACGCCTTTGTAGTCTGCCGGTTTTAGCTGCCGCCTTTATCCGGGAGGGACAGTAATCGTATGAGAGACACCATAACTATCTCTCTATACTTTGCGGTCGGTTATTCGCTGATACGCGCCGTGTTTATGTTTAATCTCACCAACCTCTTGATTTTTGTGGCGGTGCTTGCCTTAGCCGTGCTCCACTGGAAATATGCCCCCAAATAGTAACGTCTATGCGAATAAATAACCAAGCTCCAAGTTACAATAACCAAACAATATCCAATAACCATCCGTCTTCGCCAAGGCTTCGGCGGATGCCCTCCGTAGCTTTAGCATAAAGGAGGGCAAATTCCAATATTCAAACGGGAAAAATCTGTTTGGTCATTGGTTATTGGTTATTTTAGCTGTAGCGGGGTCTGGTAGTCGATGGCGGAGCTGTAGAAATTGTCAAAATCCGGCACGATGTAATATATCCTGCGTCCTTGTTTACCG
>CAYNSZ010000049.1:4466-8301 GCA_964400075.1 uncultured Planctomycetia bacterium | reverse complement strand
CCTGGCTGTTTTCCTGCGCCTCCGGCTTGGAAAAATGCTGGTCTCATTGAGGAGGCGCATATGGATAGCCCGGTAAAGGTTTTATTGATTGATGACGAGCCTGATTTTACCCAGCCGATGGCTTTTTGGCTGAAATCAAAAGGCTATTCGGTGATGGAAGCTCACAGCGGCATGGAGGGGATAGCCAAGATCAAGGAAGAGGCGCCGGATATCATATTTCTTGACTTGAATATGCCGGAGATTGACGGCATAGAAACCCTGAAACGGATAAGAAAATTTAATCAAACTATACCAGTCATCGTTATCAGCGCCTACGTTGAGAAAGCAAACACCAAAGATGTCGAGAATTATTCGGTTTCAGGGGTGTTCTATAAAGGTGAAGATTTTCAGAAAGGGCTAGCCCTGCTTGAGGCAGCTTTGCGGACCCACCGCAAGTTGAAGAAATAACCCCGGGAATGCATCATGCGGTCATGAGACTGCTGAATAATAATGGCAAAAATTCCAAATCATCCGCTTTCAGCGGACCCGCCTAAATCGAAGATTTATTTTATATCGAGGCGGGTCCGCCTGTGGCGGAGAATTTGGGATTTATCCAATAGCTCAACGGTGTTTATACCAATGACCGTGAACCTCCCCGGGCTATGAAAACCCTTCCTTGACCGCAGAACCCCCAGCAGTTAAAATAAATCTATATCCGATTGTCGTAGCCTATTTATTTTATCATTTATCTTAAATCAATGGTCTGGTTGAGCATGCTGGAGGCCTCTGGGGTCTGTCAAAGAGATTTTGCCCAATCTTTCCTGTTTCCCGGAAGCATTGAGGCTCGCCTTTTGCTTTTGGCTGTTGCCTTCACTGTTGCCGCTTTCATTCTTGCTCTGGCCGCAAGAAGAAAACGTTCAAGCTCCGCCTTTGTCAAAGACAAGAGACTCGATCCTGCTGTTTTGGATTTGATGCCCTCTTTGGTTGTTCTCTGTGACGGCAAAGGCCGGATTATTCATTGCAATACCGCCTGCCAAGACACGTGCGGGTTAACCGTGGCCGATGTGAAAGGCAGGTATTTCTGGAAACTTTTTCCTGATCGGGAAGATGTCGAACGGCTGAAAACCTTCTTCGATCGCCTTGTCTTACAACCGGGCGTACTTGAATACCAGGGCCGTCTGCTCGACCGCGATGGAAAACCCCTGCTCATCAGATGGAGTACCAGGGTTTCAAGCGGCCAGCCCCTTGAGGTCATCAGCAGCGGGATAGATTTAACCCGTTTTGAGCAGAGCGAAGCAATCGCCCAGAAATCCGAGCGAGAGTATAAAAATATCATTGATAATATCGGCATCGGCATATCGCTGGTGCGCGGGGACGCAAAACGGATTTACATGAATAAGCAGATGGCACGCTGGTTTTCTGGGAGGGATTATGGTTTGTATTCGATCTGCCACAATCTTATCAGTAATTCCCTGCCGCAGCCGTGCTCGGTCTGCCCGACCTGCCTGACCCTGAAAGACGGACAGACCCATACGAGTTCTCTGAATACACGCTGCGGCGACGAGGATGTGGTTTTTAAGGTCATGAGTTTTCCTATCCGCGACAAGGACGACACGGTCATGGCTGCCATAGAGATGGTTGAAGATATGACCAGGGTCAGCCAGCAGGAAGAGCTCATCAGGCGCAATTATCTGGTACAGGCGGTCATGAACTCGCTTCTGCGTTTTTCGCTTGAAAACATTTCGCTGGGAGGTTTTCTTGACTGCGCGCTCAATATCGTGCTGTCCACCCCTTGGTTTTCTTCCGAAGCAAAAGGCATCATCTATCTGGTTGCCGATGATCCGGAGGCACTGGTTTTGACTGCCAGTAAAAAAATCACCGATGAGACGAAGCAACGCTACCAGCGGATTGCGTTCGGAGAATGCGCCTGTGGCCTGGCGGCTTCCCGTGCGGCGCTGCAATTTATCTACCCCGACAGCCTTAGCGATAGATTCGGCGGTGATTTTAATTCCTACGGTCACTATTGCGTGCCGATAATCTACGCAGCTAAAATTTTAGGCGTCATCGACGTGTTTTTGGAAAAGGGGCACCAGCGGGACCAGCAGGAGGAAGACTTTCTCAATGCCGCGGCTAATACCATCGCTGGCGTCATCCAGCGTAAACGCAGCGAGGAGCGTATCGGAAAAATTAATGAAGGCCTTATCAATCTGGGAGTCGATCCGTTTGAGAATATTCAGCAACTGGTTATTCTCTGCGGTGATATCCTGCGTGCGGGATTCGTGTTCTATAAGCGGTTTGAATCTGTCCAGGATTCGTTTTATTCCGTCGGCCAGTACAACGCCTCTCCGGCTAATCTTGACGCCTTAAGACCTTACGAGCAGCTCTGTCATGACCTGGCCCTCGGGGAGCGGGAGGGAGCTTTTGTTGTTGACCATCAGACCACTCCCGAAATGCAGGCAAGCGCGGGCACGGGCGCATGTTCTTTCCAAATGTGCATGGGGCAAGGGGTAAGATTCCGCGGGAAAACAGTGGGAGTGGTAGGCGTTTTTTACCGAACCCATACTATCCCTGCTGATGACGATAAAAAATTTCTGGGCATTGTTGCGGCGGCGTTAGGTACCGAAGAAGAGCGCATACAGGCAAACCTGCGGCTGAAGCAGGCTTACGATGAGTTAAAAGCCGCTCAACACCAGTTGGTGCAGTCTGAAAAAATGGCTGCTTTAGGGCGGTTTTCCTCAGGTGTCGCCCATGAGGTGAAAAACCCTCTCGGGATCATCCTGGGCGGGATTGAATACCTTGAGCGCAAATTGCACGCCGCCGATAAGGATGTCTGCGTCGCTACCCAGAAAATCAAAGAGGCTACGCTTCGCGCCGATGGCATCGTGCGCAATTTACTGAGATTCGCCATGCCTTCGCAGCTGACCATGGAACGGGTCAACCCCCGGGAGCTTTTGAACGACACCATTGTTTTTTTTAAGTACCGGGCGTCGCTGGCCAACTTGGACATCGTCACTGAGTTTTGTAAAGATGAATTTTTTATCCAGGCCGACAAAAACCAGCTTCAGCAGGTTTTATTCAATCTGTTGATGAACGCCAGCGAAGCGATCTCCGGAAAAGGCCAGATTACCATCAGGTTGAATCGATTCAGCCCCCCCGATGCCTCCGGCGCCCAAGGCGCTTGCCGCATCGAAATAATCGACACGGGCGCGGGTGTCAGAAAGGAAGATTTACCCAAACTGTTTGAGCCGTTTTTCACGACTAAGCGGGAAAAAAAAGGCACGGGTCTGGGATTATCCATATCCCGGATGATCGTTGAGAACCACACCGGGACGATGAGCGTTGAGAGTGAACCGGGCAAGGGAACTATTATATCAATAGTACTGCCGCTGGCAGATTGACAGTCCAGGGCAATGGCCGCAAGCGCCGGCCTGCGTGGGAAGTCGGTTCTTCCGGTAAAGGCTAACAAAAGGGGGTGGAGCGTGAGAAAAATTTTAATCGTTGACGATGAAGAGGATCTGACATTTTTCGTAAAAGCCAACCTTGAGTTGAGCGGTGAATATAAAGTGCTGATTGCTGCGAACGGCAAAGAGGGCATTAAACTTGCCGAGCGCTTCAAGCCCGATGTGATTCTTCTGGATATTATGATGCCGCAGATGGATGGGTTTGAGGTGTTGGCGAAGCTGAAGCAGAATTTAAAGACCCTCTCCATACCGGTGGTCATGCTGTCGGCAAAAGGCGACGACGATTCCAAGATACGGGCCGCGGGCTCCTATAATGAAGATTATATCGTTAAGCCTGTCCAGGTAGAAGCCCTGAAATTAAAACTGGATGAAATTGTAAACCGGCGCCAGGTTTA
>CAYNSZ010000049.1:0-4366 GCA_964400075.1 uncultured Planctomycetia bacterium | reverse complement strand
AGGTAGAAGCCCTGAAATTAAAACTGGATGAAATTGTAAACCGGCGCCAGGTTTAGCCGGCGGAAAGGAACGTAAGCGAGGATGTTTGAACGGCGTCGGTACGTGAGGTTTAAAGCCTCAATTCTATTGAAATTCCAATCAGGATTTGCTGCCGGAGCCCAAGGGGTAGTAACCGACATCAGCATGGCAGGAGCGCAGATCGCCTTGGACAAGGCAGTTGCTCTTGCAGGTGACTGTATTATCCACTGTAATCTCCTGTTACCGTCTCAAACCCTCAGCTTTTACGGCAAGACCGTTTGGTATAGGCTCGGTGAGGATTGCGCCCGCGTCGGCGTTTATTTTGCCGTTATCGCCGACAGCCACAAAGAGGATATTTATAACTACATTTCAAAATATTTCCGGCAGGAACTGGTCGGTAAATGGTGGCAGGCCTAAAAGGAGCAAATGAACACTGTAGGGTCCATCTGCCGGGTCACTGTGCGGAGTGCGGATTCGTGAAGCGCACGAGGATTATTTTTTCCTGGTTGAGCGTGATTTTGTATTCATCCCTTTTGGTCACGCTTTCGGTTTTGCCGTATGAAGTTCCCGAGGGGCTGACGTTCCCTCTGTTTGATAAAGTTTTTCACGGTCTCGCGTATACCCTGCTTTCATTCATCGTCGTCAATACTGTTTCGGGCCGCTTGACATTGCCGCCGCGCGTTTTTGGCTTTTCTTACGCGGTAGTACTTGGTTGTCTGATAGAGTTGGTCCAGCTTTTGCTCCCCTATCGTTCGTTCGAAGGAACAGATATTCTTTCTAATGCCATCGGCAGTTTTATGGGCTGCCTACTACGGCTTGCATAACCACCTAAGCCTTTCGCCCATGAAAGAAGCACCCGTCAATCTTATCGAATTATTGGATAACAGCGCAGGCCGTTATCCCAAGAGAGTCGCCTTGGTTTTCGGAGCGCGAAAAATCACCTACGCTAACCTTGCCGATGCCACCAGGAGACTGGCCGCTGCTTTGCATGGCTTGGGCATACGTAAGCATCAAGCCGTGGCCTTGTGGCTTTCCAACTGCCCAGAGTTTATTTACTCTTTCTTTGCGGTTTTGCGGCTGGGAGCGGCAGTCGTGCCGGTCAATACCATGCTCAAGCGCGAGGAGGCGCGTTTCATCATCGAAGATGCGGGAGCGAGGCTATTGATCTGTTCGGTCGATAAAGTTGATGATTCCAAGAATATTCTCGGCCGTCTCCAGGGCCTTAAACACCTGATATCCTTGCCGGCGCCGGCCGGAGATCCGAATGTCTTAAGCTTCCATGAGCTCCTCCGGCAGGCACCGGCAGCTGTTGCGGATGAGCTGGGAGAAGATTATCAGGGCCTTGCCGAGATCGTCTATACCTCAGGCACGACCGGAAAGCCTAAAGGCGTCTGCCTTACCCACGCCAATCTCGTCTCGAATGTGCGTTCGTGCGCACGGGCCATACACCTTCATAAACGGGATTGCCTCATATGCGTTTTACCCCTGTTTCATTCTTTCGCTTCGACCGTATGTATGCTCCTGCCGCTTTCTTGCGGAGCACGGGTTGTGCTGATGCGGACGGTGCGGCCGTTCAAACGGGTTATCAGGGCCCTGGCGCGTAATCGCGTCACTATCTTTGTCGGAATTCCTTCGTTGTTCAGCATATTGAGTGAGCTGAAACTCTCGGGTTTTCAGAAGGTACTTAACTTTCTTATGAACCCGGTGCGCCTGGCGATTTCAGGCGCGGCAGCGCTGCCCGCGTCCGTCTGGGAGAAGTTTGAGAAGAAATACCGCAGGCCGCTCTTACAGGGCTATGGCCTCACCGAGGCCTCTCCGGTCGTCTCTTTGAATCCCTTACCGGGTAAGCGCAAGCCCGATTCAATCGGACTTCCCCTTGAGGGGGTGGAGGTAAAAATAGTCAATACCGCCGGACAGGAACTCATCAAAGATGAGGTCGGAGAGATTCTGGTCAAGGGGCCAAACGTGATGGAAGGGTATTTTCATCTTGAGGCTGAGACCAAAGCGGCCATCAGAGACGGCTGGCTCTATACCGGGGATCTTGGGAAAAAAGATCAAGACAATTATATTTACATAATGGGAAGAAGCAAAGAGATGATAAATGTGCGCGGTTTTAACGTTTATCCGCGGGAAATCGAAGACCTCCTGTGCCAGTATCCCCGCGTGAAAGAGGCGGCGGTGGTGGGTGTTTCGCACCGGCACCGGGGAGAAGCGCCGGTCGCTTTTGTGGTCGCTGATACCGCTCTTACTCAGAAGGAAATCCTTGATTATCTGCGTAACAACCTCGCTTCGTACAAAGTGCCCTTGAAAGTCTTTTTTCTGCAGACTCTTCCCAAGAATGCGACCGGAAAAATACTTAAATTTCAGCTTGCAGAACAGGTTAAGGATATTTTCGCATGAAGCAAGCCTATCGTATCGAGTTTAACGACGAGTATATCCTCGTCATCGATAAAATCGCAAAGCTTCTGGTTCAGCCTTCGCCTCGCAAGGAAACCCTTACCCTGACATCGCTTTTAGAAAGAGACTTCGACCAGCAGTTGTATCCTTGCCACCGGCTTGACCGGGAGACAACCGGCCTTCTCATATACGCTAAAGAGCCTGATATCCAGAGCGCCATCATGGCGCAGTTCAGGCAGGGCATGGTTAAAAAAAAATATCTTGCTTTTGTGAAGGGCCGGCTGCGCCGACGTCAGGGAGCGCTTGAGGGTAAGATCATCGACCGGCAGGGCCAGCGTTTTAGAGAAAAAGCAAAGCACGCCAAAACCTTATACCGGGTTTTGGCTGAAGGCATGCAATGGAGTTTCCTTGAGCTTGAGCCGCTCACCGGCCGCACCAATCAACTGCGTATACAATTGGCTAAGATCGGAAATCCCATTTTGGGAGATGATGTGTACGCCTTCCGCAGGGATTTCCCGGTCAAATTCAGGAGGCTCGCCCTGCATGCGGCATTTCTTGGTTTTATGCATCCGGTCAGCCGTCAGCACATCCGGCTCAAAGCCGCGCTTCCCCGGGATATGGAAGATTTTTTATCGGGGAAAGCATAGTTTCTAAACCATTGAAAATAATATAGTTATAATAATTTTTTTCACGAAGTACCTCAGGCAATAGCTTACCGGGACGAATCCTTCCGCCGTATTCTTACCCTTTTAGGAGGAGTAAGTTTACTTTTGTGGAGGCAATGATATAATATCAACCTATGCACACCATCACCAAGAAGATCTATTACCACGATACTGACTGCGGCCAGGTGGTGTATTATGCCAATTACTTAAAGTACCTGGAAGAGGCGCGGACTGAATTCATGCGCGATAAAGGGTTTGATTTAGGGAGCCTGGCGCAAGCCGGAACGTGGTTTGTGGTCAGGCGGGTGGAAATTGATTATAAAGCTCCTGCTCGTTACGGCGAGGTCCTGACTATCCAGACCGAGCTCAAGGAAGCCCGCAACGTCTCTCTGGTGTTTAGCCAGAAGGTAAACCGTACTGATACCTTGTTGGTTGAGGCGGTTACGCAGCTGGTCTGCGTCAACACAAGCTTTCAGCCCACGGTTATCCCTGAAACGCTTCGCCAAAGCCTGGGCGGCAGTCATGTATAAGATTATTTCCACTAAAGATGGGTTTCTGGTCAGCGGGCATGCCCGTCGCGCTGACAACTTTTACCTACGCCTGAAGGGCTTGATGTTTCGTGCCAGTTTAGATGCTGATGAAGCGCTTATTTTCTACAACGCTCCTTCAATCCATACGTTTTTTATGCGTTTTGCCATAGATCTGGTATTCCTGGATAAAGACTACCGGATACTGCGAATTGTCAGTTTCCTGCCTGCCTGGAGAATGGTTTATGGGGCCGGCTCCTACGTTACCCTTGAGCTTTCCCCTGGCCGGGCCAGGCGGTGCGGCCTTGCCAAGGGAGACAGCCTCCAGATTCTCCCCTCGTAGCCAAAAAAGCCTGGAAATCTAAATGATATTGACTCTCAAGGGATTTTAGTTTATGATATGTCTTGTTTGTAACCCCCAGATAGCATGGTAGAACCAAAACAAGTAAAAGCGGCGATAATTGGCGCTACCGGTTTTACCGGCGAGATGCTGGTTGAGCTTCTGCTTAGCCATCCCCGGGTTGAGATTTCCTATATTTCGGCGGTTCTTGAGCGGGAAGCTCCCTTTTCGGACATTTTTCCCCGGTTCAAGGGCCGGCTCGACGCTGTCTGCCGGAATTTAGACCCTAGCCAGGCAGCGGAGGCTGCAGAGGTGGTATTTCTTGCGCTTCCTCATCGGGTATCGATGGAAATCGCCCCTTAGTTCAAGAAAAAGATAAATATAGTCATAGACTCAACAGTAAATTTTCACTTTCAAGA
>CAYNSZ010000048.1:0-8440 GCA_964400075.1 uncultured Planctomycetia bacterium | reverse complement strand
CCGCTTCCGCGCGCCCGGCACGCCACAGGCAGTAGGCGCCGACGACGGCGAGGTAGCGGAGCAGGCGGCTCGCGAGGGACGTGGTCACCCAGAACGCCTTGCGCCGGCCCAGCCGCTGCGTGAACACCACCGGTATCTGTTCGGCATCCACGTCGCCGGTAACTGGCAGCCTAAGCGCTGGCCAAAGGAATATTTCAGCGCACTCTGCGACCGCCTGATCCGTGAAAAACAAGCCGCAGTGGTCTTTACCGGGACAGGAAAGGACCAGGCCTTGATCAACCAGATTATCAGGGCGATGGAGGAGAAAGCCTTCGATTTCTGCGCCAAAACGTCTCTGAAGGAGCTGGCGGCGCTGATGGAACATCTGGACGTCTATATGAGCGCCGATTCAGGGCCTGCGCATCTGGCTGCGGCCTTGGGTGTGCCCACGCTGGTTTTGTTCGGACCTACCTGGGAAACCATTTCCCTTCCCCGCGGTAGCAGGGTCAAGGCGTTGCGCAGGCATACCGGCTGTCCCATACCATGTTATAACCGGCAGTGCCATGATAACCTGTGTATGCAAGCCATCAGGCCGGATGACGTCTATGACGAGGTTACAAAAATCTTACGGGATGACTACAGTATTGATTAATTTTCCTACCAATATCGGCGACTGCATAATTAGCCTGTTCGCTCTGGATAGGATTCGTAGCAATTTCCCCCAGGCGTCGATTACCGCCATCGCTTCCCCGGGTACCCGGGAGTTTCTCCAGAGGAATACTTTTATCGATGCGGTGGTGGTTTTTGATAAGTTCTGGAAGCCTTTGGAGAAATTGCGTTTTCTCGGCAGAATGCGTGGAAAATTCGAGGTGATAATTGATTTCAAAAATTCAATGCTACCCTTCCTCTTAGGGGCCACAAAGCGCACACCCTTTGTCCGCCGTTTCTCCAACAAGGTGCATATCGTCGAAAAATATACGCTGATTCTGGATATCCTCGCACCGATGGCGGCCAGGGTGCGCTGCGATTTCAGGCTCGATGACCAAGAGCGAGACAAGTGGAGGGGGCTTGGTTTGGATAAAGCCCTGTTTATCGCCTGTACATCGCTTTCCCACATCAAGCAGTATCCGCCGCGGCATCTTGAGCGGGTAGTCACGCTTCTTGACGGCCGCTACCCTATCGTCATCCTTGGAAAAGACAATGAAGCCGGCTTTTATTCTGCCATCCGTATGAGGAAGGAAGTCATCGATTTGGTCGGTAAAACTACGATGTGGGAAATATTTTACCTTCTCAAGAATCACGCAGCAGCAGTCCTTGGTGTCGATTCAAGCATTACGCATATGGCCGGTTATCTGGGTATTCCGGTCGTGGCTTTATTCGGCCCCACTAGCTTCGAACGCTCGTATCCGCGTTCTGAAGGCTCTGTGGTTTTACGCCGGCAGGAACTGGAATGCCTTCCCTGTGAAAAACCCGGCTGCAGCCGCGGCAATGAATGTATGAACATTGACCCGGGAAAAGTAGTCTCGGCTCTCTTGGTTGTGCTTTCCAGAACCATTGCCGGCTGACTCACAGGGAATATAAATTGTGCTACCCCTGAGCTAAGTTTACACTTTAAATCAGAAATCCGAAGCCCGAAATCCGAAACAAACAAAGAAAATCCGAATATCGAAACTCGAAAAAGATACTAATTTACCTAACTATTTATATTGTCTCCGTTTTGAATTTCGAATTTGTTTCGTATTTCGGATTTCGACATTCGGATTTACCATGTGGCGGCGTTAATACCGCGTGATGATAATACATATAAAGTGCGCATGAACACACCTCGCAAAATATTAGTGGTGCGGACTGACCGGCTCGGAGATGTCATTCTTTCAACCCCGGTTATACAAAACCTACGGGAAGCCTTTCCCACAGCGCATCTTGCCTTTATGTGCCAGCCCTATACCCGGGGAGCGCTCGAAGGCAATCCTTTTCTCGATGAGGTAATTATTTATGATAAACACAAAAATCATAAAAGCTTTTTATCCACGATAAACTTTTCTCGTACACTCGCCGCTCGCCGCTTTGATTGGGCCTTGATATTGCACCCGACCAATCGCGCGCATCTGGTTACGTTTCTTGCCGGTATTCCGGTACGGATAGGCTGGAACAGGAAAATGGGTTTTCTTTTGACCAAGCCGATACCTCACGTGAAACAGGAAGGCCAAAAACATGAGCTTGAATATACGCTGGACCTGCTCAGGGCAAGTGGAATCCCTATTGTCACCAGCCGTACCTATTTTCCGGTCTTACCGCAAGCCCGACAGAAGGCCAAAGAACTCCTAGAGGCGCAAGGAGTTAGAGATGAAGACCTCTTGATAGTTTTGCATCCTTCAGCTTCCTGTCCTTCAAAGCGCTGGCCGCAGGATAGATTCTGCCGGCTCATCAGCCTTCTGCGTGAAAAAATCTCTTGTAAAGTAGCTGTAGTCACTGCTGCCTGCGAAGTCGTGCACGGCAATAAATTGGTTGAAATAAACCAGGTTATTGACTTACGCGGCAAGCTCGATGTTCCCGAGCTGGATCGGGCTGAACAGGTGCGGAAAGCTCATCGTGGGTAGCTCCTGGTCGCGAGGTATGGCTCGACAGGCTGGATGCTCGGCCTGGCGCGAACTCGGGGCGTTGCTTGAACGGGCTAACCTGTTTATATCCAATGATTCCGGTCCGGTGCATATTGCGGCAAGTCTTAATACCCCGGTCATTGCTCTTTTTAGCAGGAAAAATGCGGGCCTTGCGCCGCTGCGCTGGCGTCCGCTGAGCGAGGGGTCCTGTTTTATCCATAAAGATACGGGGTGCGTAGAATGCCGCGCGCATAACTGCGTCAAGGGATTTATGTGTTTACAAGCAATAACCCCGGAAGAAGTTGCCCACAAAGCCTTCGCCCTGCTCGAAATACCTAAAAAATAATTTGACACAAATGGCTCCCTGTGGTAAAGTAACGTTTCGTTGATTGTGATTTTATTCACAAAGTATAATTACCCCAAAAGCGGCTGCTATAAAAACATGAACTACGTAACATCGCAAAACTTTGTTGGTTTACTGGATACATTATGCAATGACTATCAGGTGTATGTGCCGGTTAAGGAAAAGGATGAGCGTTCCTATCGGTCGTATCCTCTTGCCAAAGAAAAGATGCTCATCGGCGAAGTACGGGCGTTTGAGCCGCTTAAGTTGTTTTTTTCAAAAGCCAGAGAACGCGTAGCCGACGATTACCAGCCCGCTATCCCTGAGTCTTTGCCTAAGCCGTTCGCACTTGTGGGGGTCAAAGCCTGCGACTTAAAAGGCTTTAAAGTCCAGGACCATGTATTTACCAACCATGATTATGTTGATCCCTTTTATACCAAGCTGCGTAAAAATAACCTCATCATTTCAGCCGATTGCACTTGCGTCATCGATACTTGTTTCTGTATTGCTTTAGGCTTACAGCCCCATCCCCAGGGGGATTTTGACCTGAACCTTTCACAGGTTAGCGGCGGTTATACCGTGGAAATCGGCTCTGAAAAAGGCAGACAAATTTTTGAAAAAAACGCCGGACTTTTTAGCGAAGCTCCTGCCCAAGTTTTGCGTGAACGCGAAGCAATTCGGACTCAGACCATACAGGAGGTCAGAAAAAACATTAACGATTATTGCATACCCCATCAGGATGCCTATAACGGTATCATCGAAAAAAATTATGAGTCGGCACTATGGCTCAATGAGTCGAAAACCTGCGTCGAGTGCGGCGCGTGCACGATTATCTGTCCCACCTGTCACTGCTTCTTGCTTTATGACCAGAAAAATAAAGAGGCAATGACGCGCCTTCGCGTATGGGATTCGTGCATGATTAAGGATTATGCCCGGGTTGCCGGAGGAGTAAATCCGCGGGCCAAGCTTTGGATGCGCCTGCGTAACCGCTTTGAAAAAAAATTCTATTTTTTCCCAAAAGTTGCCGGCGTCTATGCCTGTACCGGATGCGGCCGCTGCGTTTCGGCTTGTCCGGCCAAAATTGATATACGCAAAGTATTAAAAAATTTGGTAAGCGATGTGTAGTAGTAATCCCTATAGACCGATTGAGGCAAAAGTTTTAGAGGTTACAATCGAAACTCCAACGATTAAAACCATACGCTTTAAGCCGGCTGAGCCTTTAACCTTTAAAACCGGCCAGTTTGTTTCAATTACCATACCCGGAGTAGGCGAAGCTCCGTTTACGCCTTCTTCCCGGCCGGCGATAAAAGAAACCATAGAAGTGAGTGTCATGAAGGTAGGCAAAGTCACCGATAAAATCCACGAGCTTAGAAAAGGCGACACCATAGGCGTACGCGGTCCCTTTGGCCAGGGTTATCCCCTGGATGACTTTAAAGGTAAAGATGTCCTGGTGGTAGGCGGAGGCTGCGGTTACGCTCCTTTACGGAGCCTGATGTATTCTCTGCTTGAGGTAAGCAGCCAATTTAAAAAAATATCCTTCCGGGGCGGGTGTAAGACCTCCAAGGAAATTTTATATAAGAAAGAAATTGAGCAGTGGCATGAACGTCCTGACCTCAATATCATGGTTACCGTTGACCAGGGCGATGAAACCTGGAAAGGCCACGTAGGCCTGGTTACGACTATTTTAGATACTGTGGAGATGGATTGCAAAAGCGGCGTGGCCGTTGTCTGCGGGCCGCCGATTATGATGAAATTCACCACTCTCAAATTGCTCCACATGGGTTTTAAAGACGAGAATATTTATCTTTCGATGGAAAAAAACATGTCCTGCGGCATCGGCAAATGCGGACATTGCCGTATCGGCACCTATTACGCCTGCAAAGACGGGCCGGTATTTCCCTACAGTAAAATAAAAATGCTTCATGATATTTGGGCATAACCTATGGATACCAGTGCTGAACAAATACATCAATCAAAACTAAATATCCAACCCCAAACGGGAAAAGACCTTCGCCTTTTTATTGACCTTGACCTTTGCTCTACCGGCGAGTGCCAAAAGTGTACTATCCAGTGCAGTTATTTTTATCATCCCAACAATAACGGAATTACTTCGGTCGCTGAGCTGGCCACCTACGCGCTCATCTGCCGGCGCTGCGAAGAGCCGCACTGCGTGGATGCCTGTCCGGTAGAAGCGCTTGAGCAGAATAAAGATAAAAATAAACTGCTTATCCGGCATAACCTGCGCTGCATCAGCTGCAAGTCTTGCGCGCATGCCTGTCCTTACGGAACAATCTATCCGGAGAATGTGCCCTTATTAATCCATAATTGCGACTTCTGTTTGGATAGGAGGAATAATAAGAATGAGCCGCTCTGTATAAGTAGTTGTCCTTACGGCGCTTTAAGTTTAAAGGCAGCTGATGAACCCGTGGCGGAAAATGCATTTTTAGTGGGTGATAACATAATTGTTCACTCGCGACACTGGCAGTGGGAAAAAGCTTGAAAACGCGGAGAGACGCGGATATAAATATAGCGCTGATATACGCGGATTCTTTAATTAACATATGATATACGGTGGGTATCTCTTAATTTATGGGTTTTTATTGACGGCGGTTATAGGGCTTTTGGCCAGCTGGTTTGACCGTAAGCTCACCGCCCGTCTTCAATACCGAGTGGGGCCGCCGTTGTTTCAGCCGTTCATTGATATTGTGAAACTCTTAGGAAAAGAGACACTCGTGCCCAAGGGTGTCTCAAAATCTACGTTTTTCATGGCTCCCCTTGTAGGTTTTGCCAGCGTAATACTTTGCTCAACCATATTATGGCTGAATGCGCTTAAACCCGTAGAGAGTTTTATCGGCGACCTGATTGTCGTATTATATTTGCTTACCATACCCTCCATCAGCATTATTATCGGCGGATTTGCCTCGAAGAATCCTTTGGCCAGCCTTGGCTCATCGCGCGAAATGAAACTCATTTTAAGTTATGAACTTCCCTTTATCTTGGCGGTTTTAGTCCCTGTTATTCAGGCTAACTTTTCCCTACGCTTAGGTGATATACTCGTATTTCAACAATTCTACGGAAGTATTGCTACAAGCTTATCAGGGATACTGGCCTTTATTGTCGTTGTACTCTGCATGCAGGCAAAATTAGGGCTTGTCCCTTTTGACATTGCTGAAGCTGAGACCGAAATAATCGGCGGCCCCTTAATCGAGTACTCGGGTACGGGCCTTGCTTTTTACCGGCTCATGAAAAACATGCTCTTCTTCACGCTGCCTTTTTTCATTATGATTCTTTTTACCGGCGGATTAAAATTTACCGGCATCCATATTGTCTACGGCCTCTTAAAATATATAGGTATAGTTTTTTTAATTACGGTGATACGCAACACCAATCCCCGGGTACGTATTGACCAGGCACTCCGGTTTTTCTGGGGACCAATGACTCTTATAGCTATTGTGGCAGCATTGCTAGCACTAAAAGGTTTATAGATGAAATTCCAATGGCCTAAACAAGAAAAATGTTTGGGATTTGGAATTTAACGAATATGGTATGAGCATTAAACAGAAAGCCTTACTTAAATCTCCTTGGATATTTCACTTATCCACCGGCAGCTGCAATAACTGCGACATAGAAATATTAGACTGTCTGACGCCCCGCTTTGACATTGAACGCTTTGGAATGGTTTTGGCTGGTAGCATCAGGCACGCCGATGTACTTTTAATCACTGGTTCGGCAAACCGGTTATGTATTCCCCGAATCAAAAAAGTTTATGAGCAGGCGCCAAAACCCTGTTTGGTAGTGGCAATAGGGGAGTGTTCTTTATCCAGAGGCATGTTTATTCATAGCTACAACTGTCCGGTGCCGGTAGACAAAATCATCCCCGTGGACGTCTATATTCCGGGTTGCCCACCTAAGCCGGAAGCAATTATCACCGGCGTGGTAAAACTTATCGAAAAAATAAAAAAAGGGTCTAAACAATAATCATGATGAACCAAGACCAGATCTTAAGCAGTATCCGTGAGCGCTTTAAAGCGGACATCGTTCATATCTTTGAGAAATCGCTCAACCGCGTATTCATAGGTATTAAACCGGAAGCGTTGCTTAAAGTAGTTCAGCATATCTTTAAAGATTTGGGCGCGCGTTTTAATATTGCCTCTGGCGTTGACGGCCGATACGCCATGGAAATTCTTTACCATTTTACCGTTGATGAAATCGATTTGGTACTTACTTTACGCGTAAGTCTTGACAAAAACAAATTAGAAATTGATTCGATAGCGCCATTGTTTGAGGGCGCAAACTGGATAGAACGGGAAATGCACGAGCTCTTAGGCATAGATTTTAAAGGGCATCCTGATTTACGCAGGCTGCTTTTACCCGATGAATGGCCCCAAGGCGTTTATCCCTTGCGCCGCGATTACCAGGAATGGGACAAAGGCGCGATAAGGGACAGAGGCGTCTGACAACACGAATCACCACGAATGAAGAACAAATTACCACGAATTTATTCGTGTAAATTCGTCCACAATTCGTGGACATTTGTGTGTTTATGACGAAGGAATAAACATGGCTAAGACAATTATACCAATCGGACCGTATCACCCCTTACAGGAAGAGCCTGAATTTTTCACCCTCACCGTTGAGGGTGAAAAAGTGGTGGATATTGACGTGCGCATCGGCTATAATCACCGCGGCATTGAAAAACTGTCTGAACTAAAAACCTTCGACCAGTCCACTTTTGTGGTTGAAAGAATCTGCGGCATCTGCTCAACTTCGCACCCTTTTGCCTATACCCGGGCGGTAGAGGACATCATATCTTTAGCGGTGCCGCTACGGGCACAGTACATACGCACAATTATCGCTGAAGGCGAACGTATACATTCACATCTTCTGTGGTTAGGCTTGGCCGGACACTTTCTTGGTTACAATACCGTATTCATGTGGGCCTGGAAACTGCGTGAAGAAATCCTCGATGTTATGGAAATTCTTTCCGGAAACCGTAATAACTATGCCATGTTTAAACCGGGAGGAGTGCGGCGTGATATCAAAGCTGAAGACATTCCTGGTGTTATAAAAAAAATCGACAGCATTATCCCTACGTTGACGATGTTAAAGAAGGCAGTGCTCGACGATCCGGTTTTGGCTGCCCGCACCAAAGGTATCGGTATTCTCACCAAAGAAGACGCCATAGGTTACTGTGCCCTCGGACCAACTGCCCGGGCTTCAGGCGTAGCTAAAGACGTCAGAAAAAACTCACCCTATGAAGCATATGACAAAGTTGGCTGGGATATGATTGTGACTAAAATGGGTAATCCCATGCCTCTCAGAGTCTGAGGAATTTCTAACCGGTACCACTGGTATATGTTGTTAGCCTTCCCAACAAATTCCCGTTTGAATTGGGACCATGCCTTCCCCAGCTTGAGTTCATCCAGCTCACGCCCCAACATGTCCTCCCGGTTGAAGTATGCTACTCCGGTCCGGATTAGCAAGCCGGTTATCAACATCTGTCCGAGAATTGCCCACC
>CAYNSZ010000047.1:0-8736 GCA_964400075.1 uncultured Planctomycetia bacterium | reverse complement strand
AGGGTGGTTGCGCCGATACATTGGATCTCTCCCCGCGATAGGGCCGGTTTTAGGATGTTGGAAGCGTCAATCGCTCCCTCCGCGGCGCCGGCACCAACGAGCGTATGCAATTCATCAATAAAGATAATAACGTCCTTTGAACGCTTGATCTCCTCCATGACCGCTTTGATCCGCTCTTCAAACTGACCGCGGTATTTAGTCCCGGCGATCATAAGCGCAAGGTCTAAAACCACAATCCGCTTATCGCGCAAGACCTCAGGCACGTCTCCGCTGATAATATTTTGGGCAAGACCTTCAACGATGGCAGTCTTACCCACGCCGGCCTCCCCCAACAGGACAGGATTATTCTTGGTCCGGCGCGACAATATCTGGATGACCCGCTCAATTTCTACCTTTCTGCCGATGACTGGGTCGAGCTTGCCTTCGGTGGTTAACTTTGTCAGGTCCCGGCCGAACGAATCCAGGGCAGGGGTTTTTGAAGGCCCGTGCGCCGGAGTCGCCGGGGTTGCTGTGCCGCCTCCGCCAAGAAGGGTTGCGATTTCGTCTTTTACGCGTTTTAAGTCAACTCCCAGAGAAAACAGCACCTGAGAAGCGATTCCTTCCTCTTCGCGCAGCAATCCCAGAAGAATATGCTCGGTGCCGATATAGTTATGGCCCAGGCTGCGAGCTTCTTCAGCCGCCAGCTCCAGGGCTTTCTTCGCCCGGGGAGTAAACGGTATATCGCCCAGCACCGAACCGACGCTGCCGGCGGACACTAACTTCTCGATTTCAATGCGCAAGCGCTCCAGATCAACTCCGGAATTCTGCAAGACCGCGCAGGCAACGCCCTCGCCCTCTCTGATAAGACCAAGAAGAATATGCTCGGTGCCGATATAATCATGGTTAAAGCGGCGAGCCTCTTCCTTGGCCAAAACTAAAACTTTTCTGGCGCGCTCGGTAAAACGGTTAAACATTCGTTACCTCCTAAAAATAGGTTTATCTTTTAAAAACTAAGGAAAAGGTTACGGTTATTCTCCCAACTCTGCGCCCGGGATGGCAGAGGACAGAGGGAAACCGACGCAAGAAAATACTTCAAGCCCCTGCCGTAAGCTCCCGGCGCAAGATAGAGGCCCGGATATAGTCGCGTTCGCTCTCTTTAAGGGGTTTGCCCTCAATTTTCTGTAAATGCGCCGGCTGCAGAATAATAAAAAGCCGGTTAAGCCTCTCCCTACCCGAAGCTCCCGCTGAAAATTCATTATCACTAATTATACCTAAATCGACCCCTAAAGACAAGATAGAAAGATACCCCAGCGCTTCCTTGCTGTTTATGAGGCGGGCATTGCGTAAAGTCCCCAAAGCCCGCCATACATTATCTTCCAGGCTCAGCCGGTGTTTACTCAGCAAAACATTACGGGCGTCCACCTCCTGGCCTTTAACCTGATTGACCACTCCCAGGAGGCTGTCGATCAGTTCTTCTTCCGATACTCCCAGCCCTACCTGGTTTGAGATTTGGAAAAAATCTCCCAGAGCCTGCGTACCCTCGCCGAATAAACCCCGGGTAGTAAACGAAATCCTCGATAAAAGCTCCAAAATCTTGTTAATCCGCTTGGTGAGGATAAGCGCCGGTAAATGCAGCATACAGGAAGCGCGCAAGGCCGTACCAAGGTTGGTCGGGCAGGCGGTCAAATAACCAAAATCGGGCAAAAAGGAAAAAGAGAGCTTACCGCTGAAACTATTGTCAGTGGCATCAAGAATCTGCCAGCACTTCTTGAGGTCAAGCCCCGGAGCCAGCACTTGCATACGCAAGTGGTCTTCTTCGTTGATCATTATGGAAATATGCTCGTCTGCGGTCATGATCAAACCTTTACCGTCGCCCGGGCCGATATATTCCTGGCTTACCAGGTGCCGCTCCAGCAAAAGCTGCCTGTCTAAATCGCTGATATCCTCTGCCGCGTAAAAGGTCGCCTCCTTCAATTCGGCAAGCCCAGCGTAAGTGTCTCTGATTTTCTGTAATACCGTTTCTTTCTGGCTTTTGGAAGCATGGGAAGGAAACGGCATGTCAGCAATATTACGGGCGAGCCTGACGCGGGAGGAAAAAACAATCTCAGACTCCGGGCCCTTGCCCCGCAACCAACCGTGCTGAGGTTCCAAGAACTCTTCAAACATAGTATCAGTCCCGAAGGCTCACTTGGTTTCGAGTTTTCTAATTTCATCGCGCAACCGCGCGGCTTCTTCGTATTCCTCAAGATGAATCGCGCGTTCAAGGCGCTTGCGCAATTCCCCTATTTCCATCTCCAGCGACGCTCCTCTATCGACATGCTGGGGTTGTTTACCGGTATGACGGGTAGAGCCGTGGATTTTTTTTAAAAGCGGCAGCAACTGGCTCCTGAAGACGCTGTAACAACCTCCGCAGCCAACCGTGCCCTTACGCTTGAATTCATTGAAGTTAAGACCGCACAAAGAACAACACATCTGGATTTCTTTTTTGTTCTTCTGTCCGGAAGGACCGGCCAGGCCGCCCAGAAAACCTGAAAGCTTCAGTTGTTCGTTCAAATTTTCAGTTTTTTCCTGAGCGCAGGACTGGCAGATATGCATCTCCACGATCTTATCGTTGACAATCTCGGTAAGATGTATCGTGGCTTCGTTTTGACGGCACAGGTCGCACAGCATAATGTGATTATAGTGTCACAATTTCAGAGGTCAGAAGTCAGAACTCAGAACTCAGAAGTCAGACGTCAGAGTTCAGAAGTCAGATAAAACTCTTTACTTTGTCTTCTGCTTTCTGACTTCTGTCTTCTGACTTCTGTTCTCTGGCTACAGTTTGTAGCGGAGCCCTTCGGTTTTCGTAAGCTTATGAAACTCTTTCATGATAGTCCCGGTGATTGTACCGGGTTTACCGTCAGCGATAGTCCTGCCGTCGACTTTCACCACCGGTACAATTTCAGCCGCGGTACCAGTCAAGAAACACTCATCACCGATAAACAACTCATGGCGCGTGATGACGTGCTCGTGAGCAGGTATCTTGAGCTTGCGGGCGATGTATAAGGCGGTGTCGCGGGTGATGCCGCGCAGACTGCCCATGCATTGCGGCGGAGTATAGAGCTGGCCCTTCTTGACCACAAAAATATTGTCGCCGGTGCATTCCGCCACATAGCCAAGGTGGTCAAGCATGATCGCTTCCTGAAAACCGGCGTTGATGGCTTCTATTTTTGCCAATATATTATTGAGGTAATTCAATGACTTGATCTGGGGATTGAGGGCCTCACAAATATTGCGGATAGTGGGAACGGTGATTATTTCCATGCCCTTTTCATACAATTTCTTGGGATAGAGAGAGATGGTATCAGTTATGATAACCACAGTTTCTTTACCCTTGCACTTGCGCGGATCAAGACCCAGATCACCCTCGCCGCGGGAAACCACTACCCTGATATAGGCATCCCGCAGCTGATTAGCCTGAAGGGTTTCAATAACGGCCCGGGTCATTTCCTTCTTGCTCATAGGCACCTGCAGGGTAATCGAATGGGCTGATTCAAAAAGCCGGTCAATGTGTTCGGCAAGCTTAAACACAAGGCAATCATAAGCACGGATACCTTCAAACACTCCGTCCCCGTAAAGAAAACCGTGGTCAAATACGGAAACTTTGGCCTCTTTTTTATCAACCAATGTACCATTAAGATATACCTTCATACAACCTCCTGTAGTGTGCTCAAGGTATCATTATTTATTATTAAATCCCAAATCACAAATGCCAAAATCCAAATGAATTCCAAAATCCAAAGTTCCAATGACCGAAACAAAAAACGCTTTGGTCATTCGGTCATTTGAATTTGTTTGTGATTTGGAATTTGGTGCTTGGAATTTGCAATGCCCATATACATTTTACATTAGTCGCCTATGCTTTTAAGAAGCCGTCTTCGATAAATAGAATCCGTTTTGCCTTTTTTGCCAGATCTAAATTATGCGTTACCAGAACAATTGTCTTTTCCTTGTCCCGGTTAAGCCCCTCCAGCAGCTGGGTGACTTTGTCTTGAGAATCGCGGTCTAAATTACCGGTAGGCTCATCGCACAGAATCAACTCAGGATCATTCGCCAAGGCACGGGCTAATGCCACTTTTTGCCGTTCGCCGCCGGAGAGCTGCGAAGGGTAGGAGTGGATGCGGTGTTCGATGCCCAGATACTGTATCAATTCCCGGATGTTATTTAAGGAAAACTTCCGCCTGACGATCCGAGAAGCAAGGAGCACGTTTTCCATGGCGGTCAATTCTTCAATCAGATGATAGAACTGGAAAACAAATCCCACGTGCTGCGCCCGCCAGAGGGAAAGGTTTTTATCGCTCTGGCGGTTAATGTTTTTGCCTTTAAACAGCACTTCGCCCTCGGTCGGTGAATCAAGCCCCCCCAAAAGATGCAGAAGCGTAGATTTTCCTGCGCCGGAAGGGCCGACCACCGCGAGAAAATCTCCGGCGGAAATGGAAAGCGTTGCCTTCTTCAGAGCCCAGATGCTTTCGTGGCCGCTTTGATAGGCGCGGTTGACTCCCCGGGCTTCGATGAGTTCACTCATAGCGCAAGGCCTCGTTCGGCGATAAATTCGCGGCGCGAATCGCCGGAAACAGACTGAATATGTAGGACATGGCAAAGCCAACTCCCAGAATCAGGGCAATATCAGCGTAATTGATCGCCACCGGCAGATACTCGATGTAATAAATCTCCTCCGGCAGCCTGATAAAATGATATTTCTCAAGAAGCCAGCATAAACCAAGGCCGATATTGGCCCCCACGATCGTACCCAGACCGCCCAGCATCAAGCCCTGAAGGCTGAAAATTCCCAGGATACGCCTGCGGGTAAATCCCAGGGATTTCAGGATCCCCACGTCTTTTGTCTTCTCCACCACACGGACGGTTAACGTGGCAAAAATATTAAAAGCAGCTACCAGGATGATGAGGCTTAAAATTATGAACATGGTAAATTTTTCAAGCTGGAGCGCGGAAAATAAAACCTGATTCGACTCTATCCAAGTGGTAGCGAACATCTCGTCGGGAAAAGCCTCCAGAAGCTTCTGCTTGAACGCCGGCGCCTGGTAGGGATCAGCCAGGCGCACCCCCAGAAACATGAGGTAGTTGGGTGAAAGCTTTTCTGCTTCGGGGATGTCGGTGATAAGGTAATTGGTATCGATATCGTACAAACCCACCTGGAAAAAACCCCGCAACGTGCCTTTTTTAAGCTTGAGCTCCTTTTCCAAAGGGTAAAAATCAAACTCGCGGGAGCTGAAAAAGCGGCGGCGCAGGCCTTCTCCGGCATAAAAACCAGGCGAACCTGAATCCTCGGTTATATATTGAGAAAATATCGCCTGCTCCTTGGTATCGGAAAAATCCATCCCTTTAACCACCAGGGGCAGTATCAGGTTGTCAAATTTGGCAAAAATCTGGGTCTGCAGAAATCGCGTGGCGCTGGCTACCTCCCAGCTTTCGATCTCTTCCTCAAGGTCGCCAAGCATGCTGTTATCCTGGGCCTCAACCACGATGTGATAATTGAACTTCATTAATTTCTCGGTCAGATCACGGTCAAAGCCGTTCATGACCGATATCACCACGATCAGCGTGCCTACGCCCAGGCCGATACCTGCACAGGAAACCGCACTGATAAAAGAAATGTGCCGGCGACTACCCCGGAAAAGATAACGCCATGCTAGGAATAATTCGGTAAACATTGTCTGATAAATTTTGCCAGAAGTCAGACGTCAGAAATCAGAAGACAGATATCGGCCCGCCGTCTAACAATAAATCTTCGATTGAGGCGGGTCAGCCTTTGAAATTCCAAATCACAAATCCCAAATTCCAAATAAATTCCAAATTCAAAATTTCAATATCCGAAACTTCCTTGTTTGGAACTTTGGTCATTGGAACTTGGAGCTTGTTTGGGATTTGATTTTTGGTGCTTGGAATTTTAAATTATAGAAAGACGCAACCGTTACCCTAACCCCTGCCTGCAGGCAGGTCTACTCTTTACTCGCTTCACCCGTAGGTTCGTTGTTTTCTGATTGACCCTCCAAGGGTTTCAGGAGGGGAAACAGTATCACATCCCGAATCGAGGGTTGGTTGAGCAAAATCATCACCAGCCGGTCTATGCCGATGCCAAGGCCGGCAGCCGGGGGCATACCATGTTCCAGGCTCAATAAAAAATCTTCATCGAGTGTGCGGGGAAGTTCCTCTTCGACTTCGAGTTGTTTGAGGAAACGCTTGCGCTGTTCAAGGGGATCGTTGAGCTCTGAATAAGCGTTGGCAATCTCTAAGCCCGCCACGAACAGCTCAAACCGCTCGACTAAATCGGGATTGTCTCTCTTTTGTTTGGCTAAGGGCGAAGTCCAGGTAAAAAAATCAATCACAAACACCGGCTTATCGCCGGGAAAGTGGCTCTCGATAAGCTCCTCGATGATATTTAACATCTGGGTACGGCTCAGGCCCTGTGATAGGTTAAGCTTTTTGCCTACCTTCGCAAAAACCGCTTCTTGGGAATCGCTTGGCACGACGCCGAATTCCTTCTCGAACAAGCCGGCAAAAGAGATTCTGGGCCAGGGAGGCGTAAAGTCTATTCTTTTGCCCTGGTACTCGATGAGCAGCGTTCCGCAAATCGCGGTGGCAAGCTGTGAAATTAAATCTTCGCAGAGCTTGAGCATATATTCATAATTCTCATAGGCGCAGTACGCCTCAAGCATGGTAAATTCAGGGTTGTGCCGGGTTGAAGTGCCCTCGTTGCGAAAACTTCTGTTTATCTCAAAATTCTTATCAAGCCCTCCGACCAGCAGACGTTTCAAATGCAGCTCTGGGGCGATTCTCAGGTACACATCGCAGGCAGTGGCATTATGATGCGTCTTGAACGGCCGTCCCGCGGCGCCGCCGGCGATATGGTGGAGCATAGGTGTCTCTACCTCGACAAAACCGCGGCCGGAAAAAAATTCCCGGATAAGAGAAACCGTCTTTGAACGTTTCAGGAAAACGTCTTTGACCTCGGGGTTAGCGATTAAATCAAGATAGCGCCTGCGGTAACGGACTTCGATATCACGCAGGCCGTGCCACTTCTCGGGCAGAGGGCGCAAAGCCTTTGCCAGAAGTTTTAGTTCAGTGACCTGCACGGTGAGTTCACCGGTACGGGTGGTAAACAGTTTACCGGCCACGCCCACGATATCGCCCAGATCGAGCTCTTTAAAAACCTCGAACTGCTTGCCGAGCGCGTCCTGCTGGCAGTAGATTTGCACCTTGCCGGTATAATCCATGAGGTGGCTAAAACCGGACTTGCCGTGCTCCCGCTTTGAGACTACCCGCGCCGCCAGGGAAACCGCCTTTCCCTCCTGGAAAGTATCGATGATTTCTTTGATGGTAAAAGGCTTGGGCCAGCAGTTCTCAAGAAAGGGATTTCCGAAAGAATGGCTGATTCTATTTAATTTTTCCAGGTACTCCATAGTTTATTGATTATATAGAATATACTATTGGCTGTCAAACGAAATCGCCCCCTGTCCAAGGCTTTGCTGAAGTTAATTGAGCTACCGCCCACGCTAGGGGCCTAATTCCTTATAAATTTCCTTAAGGCACCAGAAAACTTCTTTCGGTACCCGTTCAGCGTCAACCACGCCGAAATATTCCTCGTTGGCAACATTATCCGGATGGCTGCCCTGCAGGTAAAACCCCTCGGTATTATAAGCTGCGAAATCGTCCCGTTCGTCAGAATAATAGTCAAGCAGCCCGCCCAGGCTCGTATGATAGGAGCCGACTTTCCATAGCGCGTCATTGAATTCATGCGCAAGAGCGCCCAGGCACTGCCGGGAAGGCTGGAACGCGGAAAGTTGGTCACGCACTCCTTTCCAAAACCCGCGGCTGAATTCAGCCTGCAGGGCCCTATCCTCTCTGCCCACGCAGTCATCAGCCTGAAATCCATTCGCCAGGGTAAAGCTGGTAGTGTAAAAAGAATCAGTGCCATATTCGCTGATGTAAAACGGCTTTGCGCTCGCCGCAGACCAGTCGCTGAACACGCTGCTGAAATTATTTCCCCGGTAAAGGTTAATCCCCCAGACATCGATAGCCGGGCAGGAATTTACTATCCATTGAATGGTATTGGTTTCGTCTGTATCACTAAAACGGTCGCCAAGCGGAGAGCTTACCGGGTGGTTGGGGTCGATTTCTTTTATGGCCCGGGCAACGTCTTGAGTAGCCTGAGCCGCTTCAGCAACACTTTCATATCCCCAGTATTTATTATACTCAAGGTTCCACTCATTACCGATTGACCACATCAGTATCGCCGGATGATCCTTGCAGGCGGCTACGATTTTGCGGTAGCGCTGGCTCTCGATGTCTTTACGGGACATGGCAACGGTCATGATGACCATGATGTCGTTGCGGTAGAGCTCATCCAAAATAGCCCGGTAATTTTCGAAGTCTTCTCCGAAAGCGCTGTACTGGCGTATGGTATTGGCGTTCATCTGCTTCATCAGGGGTATGTCCTGACGAAAGTGCTCAAGAAACTGGCTCTCCAGCCAAAAGACAAAAATCTCATGTCCCTGGGGCTGGCGATTGGGCCAGTCAAAGAAAAAACCGTAGTCAATGGTCTCCGCGGGATTTAAGGGGTTGCTGCCGGACTGCGGAGCCCGGGTAGCCGGGGTCCAGGTCAGCCCCTTTATAAGATACGCCTGGGGTTTATCCAGAGAACCGTCAGGCATCCTGCGGCTTACCATGAGCTGAGTACCGCGTACTTCCACCCGGCTC